>VMSU01000243.1 GCA_013792005.1 Desulfobulbaceae bacterium | reverse complement strand
TGGTCTGTAGATCTTTGTCGCGATACTTCTCCCGGATATCGACGAGCATCGACTGCAGCAGCCCCGAAAGATCAAGAGGCACAAGAGTGAGCGGCTTCCGCTCA
Organism: Desulfobulbaceae bacterium; assembly: GCA_013792005.1. Classification (NCBI taxonomy): domain Bacteria; kingdom Pseudomonadati; phylum Thermodesulfobacteriota; class Desulfobulbia; order Desulfobulbales; family Desulfobulbaceae; species Desulfobulbaceae bacterium. The sequence goes on along the minus strand of VMSU01000243.1, from coordinate 14,097 downwards.
GTATCGATAGCGGCCACGTCCAACATATCTTCCACCAGCTCGGCCAGACGACCGCCACTGTTGCGGATATCGGCAAGAAAGTCTCGCTGTTGCTCGGCAAGCTCGCCAACCACCCCTTTGAGCAAAAGGTCTGAAAAACCGATGATTGCATTGAGCGGCGTTTTCAACTCATGGCTCATATTGGCCAAAAACTGGCTCTTGGCCCGGTTGGCCAACTCGGCCTCCACCTTTTTCTGCTCCAACTCCTCGGTGCGGGTCAATACCATCTCCTCAAGAGACTTGGAATAGTGCTGCAACTGTTCCTCCGCCTCCCGACGACCGGTGATATTCAAATGGGAGACGATGAGTCCGCCGCGACGGGAGGAGAAAGCCACGGCATGAAGCAGGAACCAGCGCTTCTCCGTTGGTGAGTCGCAGGGATACTCGATCTGAAAATGTGACTCCTTACCGTCAAGCACCGACTGGAGGCCGACGGCAACCTGCCGCGCGATTTCATCCTCGCTTGAACGCAGACAGGCCGCAAGATAGCTGCTCCCAACCCCCAACCCTTCGGCACCACCGTTTTGTCGAGCAAAAAAGCGCCAAGGCTCATTCACCGCAATAATCACTCCAGTCCTGTCGAGCACCGCGACACTGAAATCAAGGGTATCGAGAATCTCCCGAATGAATTCTTCGCTAGCCCGCAGTTGTTTCTCTGCCTCCTTGCGCACACTGATGTCATGGACTGTACCAATCATCCGTAGCAGGTTTCCTGCCTCATCAAGGACGGTTTCGGCCAGTTCGTGGACCACCCGAACGCTGCCGTCCGAACGTAGAATCCTGTGCTCGATGGAATACGGTCGACCATCAAGCAGAGCCTTTGTCACCGCCGCCTTGACCTCCTCCCGGTCATCGGGGTGAACCCGGGCAATAAAGGCCTCGTAAGTTGCCTCAAAATCATGGGGAGCAAGACCGAAAATGCGGTACACCTCATCAGACCAATGGAGAAGGTTCGTGGCAACATCCCACTCCCAGTTGCCAATATGGGCGATACGTTGGGCTTCAGCCATCTGCTCTCGGATTTTTTCCACATAATCCCGGGAGACTGTGATCTTCTCAAGATCGTCCAGCATCGAATTGAAGGCCGTGCTCAACAGTCCAATCTCATCATACCTCCTGGAAATCGGCGTCCGCAGATCCAAGTTACCAGCAGCGACCTGCTGCGCCATTTTAGTCAAGCTGACTATGGGCCGGGTCAGTTGCTTGCTGATGGCAACAATGGCAAACATCACCAGCAGTAGCAGAACGGTTACCAGAGTGACAATACCCCAGGCCAACTGCCGGACCGGAGTAAGCACCTTGGCCTGGGGTACTTCACAGAGCAGTCCCCAGCCCTTCCCTTCGTATGCCAGATACCCCTGCTGGGCGGAGAAGGAGGCGAGCACAGCCTCATTCTGCTGATGGGAATCGATGTAAAAGGCGCTGCCCGAACGTTCACCCCCTTGAAGCCGCTTGACCGGCTCGAGATGGGAGAGATCTTCATGGAGTACGGCCTGGCGTTCTGCTGTCCGAGTGGCGATCACAGTGCCATCACGGTTGAAGAGATGGATCTGATGATCCGAATCTTCCCGATCGAAAAGCTGCAGGATGGAATACCAAGCGAAGTGGCCGATCACCACCCCGACCACTGGCTGACCAACCTCCTCCTGACGAATCAGAGGAGCGGCGAAGAGCACCGTCGGCAAACCGGTATCCTCAGAGATGACAACATCGGAGTAGTATGTTTTACCGGAGAGCGCCACCTCGTAGGCCACCGCCCCGAGAGGTTCCAGGTCGATGCTTTTACCATGTTCTCGAGGATCGGTGGCAATGACGATGCGTCGCTGAAGATCTACCAGAAAGAGGGAGTCCCAGGGTCCGGTAAGTTGCAGTTTTTCCTCAAGCACCGCGGCAACCCGATGGGCTTCACCAAGCCGCTGTTCCCTTTCAGCGACCGATAGAGTCAACCATTGGCCGAAAAGGTCCTCTGCAGCCACTATCTCAATATCTTCATAAACCTGAAAGAGGGCCTGATCTACATTCGCCATGAGCTGCTGAGTCGCTCGCTCCTGACGGCTGATAATCTCTTTCTGGAGAAGGGTCCGCACCGGGTAATAAACCGCAAGCCCCAGGATCGGCGCAAACAGAGACGCGGCCAGGATAAAAAAGAGACTGAGTCTGGTTGAAAATTTCACCGTGTCACCTCCTGAAAGAACCGGGGTTCAATCAAGGAAAAAACATCCACCGGCACTTCAATCAGCTTGTGCTGCAGTTGATAGGAAGCAAGCCGCAGAACAAGGCCATGCAGCGAACTCCGGCCAGAGGCATAGGTAAAGGCAATTCTATTCTCCTTGACCCCGGCTATTCGGTTGGCCTTCACCAGGGCCAAAACCTCGGAGAGGGGAACCCCGTAGCGCTGGGCAATAATTCCAAAGGCCTCATCCGGGTTCTCTTCCATGTAGGATACTGTCCGTTTCCAGACCGTCACAAAACGCTGGATATCGGCTGGCCGCTCCTCAACGAATTGCCGTCGTACCACGGAAACGCCGGGCAACGAGTTAACCATTTTCGAGGTGTTGAAAAGCAGATGACCGTTGCCCTGAGCTGCGGCCTTGCCAAGCAAGGGTTCCCACGCGACAACGGCATCCAGCGAGCCTTCGGCAAAAGCGACCACCGCCTTTTCCGTCGGCATGTCCTGGAGTCGGACGTCCTCCAGAGAGAGCCGGTGGCGAAGCAACACCTCCTGCAGCAGGTATTGCAGATAGGTGTTGCGGCTAACGCCGATGGTCCTGCCGCGCAAGTCATCGATCCCCTTAAGCTCGCGCCGACCAACAATACCGTCGACACCTGTGGAATTGGCAGTGTTGAGGATGATTACCAGGTCCGCACCTTTGGCCTGGTAGTGAACGGCATCAAACAGAGTAAAATCGTTTTCATCCAAGGCCCCAGCCACCATGGCATCAAGGGAGGCGTAATAATCAGGGTTAGTGTCGACCAATTCCACCGCGAGCCCCGCCTCGGCGAACCAGCCGCGATCCTGGGCGATCTCCTTCCAAAACTGGCCCGGCCAGTAATAACGGGCTAATCGCATTGGTGGAGACGACGGCGCTAATGGCTCCGGAGAGAATTCCTCCCTAAGCCTGGGCATCAGGAACACGGCAACAGCCGCGAACACAATCGTTACCAGCAACGCAGCAATTTTTTTCATAGTTTTCCGCCCACCAGTGTTTCTGAAGAGGAAAGTGGAATCTCCAAAACAAAGATGCCCCCCTTTTCCAAGTCTGTAAAATTTAGCGTGCCGCCATGCACTGTCTAGATTCTAGCATCCGCATTAACCTTCATTAACAGCTCTTCCAGGCTATCACCATCCGCCAGGCTGCTGGCGCACCAAATATCGAATCTGCAGGGATTTAATTGAAGTATCTTCCTAAACCTCTCTTCCGCACCATGAATTTTTTCAGTATTAACGCCGAGCAAGAGGATATAGATATTCCCAGGTCTATTGCCCCGCGCCAAGATCTCATTGCTCCTGACCCCATCGATAAGTCGCTCCACAAGAGATGCCAGCGCCTCATTATCATTCCCCCTCACATCAAGCCGAAGAAGGCCGAAATTCAACCCTATTCTTTGCTGAAGCCCTTCAACCCGTTCAGCATGTTCGGTGATAACCGACATTGGTGGCAGCCCGGACAGGGGATCACCACTCTTTTCTGCTGGCGGATGATGAGAGGGGTGCGGGGGTAGGACATCTTCGGCAGGCGGTTTCCGCGCCAACAGGAAGGTGAAGACGCTACCCTTGCCCACCGTGCTTTCCACCCAGATGCTACCGCCATGCAGTTCAATGAATCTCTTACAAAGAACAAGGCCGAGTCCGGTCCCTTGATGCTTTTTCTCTAAGTGAAATTCAAGCTGCTGAAACGGCTGAAAAAGTTTGTCCATGTCTTTGTCCGCGATTCCCGGCCCGCTATCATGGACACTGAACTCGACCCATTCAGGGTCAGACAGGCGCTTTTTAACTATAACCTCCACCGTGCCGCCATCAGGGGTAAATTTCATGGCATTACTGATAATATTTACCAGGACCTGCCGTACCCGACGCTCATCAACCACGATTTCGCCAAGCCCCTCTTCCACCGTTGAGGTCAAGCGAATGGCATGGGTCATGGCCTTCTCCTTGAACATCACCATGCTTCTTGACACCAGATCATTGACATCGGTTTCCTGCAGATCAAGCTCCATCCTGTCAGCCTCGACCTTGCTGAGGTCAAGGATATCATTGATCAAGGACAACAGATGATCACCACTTTCCACCAGGTCGTTCAGATAGTCATGCTGCTCTTCATTCAGAGAGCCAACCATCTCTTTTCTGAGAACATCACCGAAACCAATAATTGAGTTGAGCGGAGTCCGCAGTTCATGGGACATATTGGCCAGAAAGGCGCTTTTTGCCCGGTCAGAAGACTCGGCCATGTTCTTGGCAATCTGAAGTTCTGTATTGATCGATTCCAGGGCGATCGTCCTCTGCTGGACCATTTTTGCTAACTGCTGGTTGAATCGATCAAGATCAATGGCTCGTTGTTCTATTTCCACTGTTTTTTTGGCATTACTGATCCCTAAAGAGATGATGTCTGCCATGGCCTCAAACAGTTGATGCTCCTCCGTGCAGAGCTGATACCCTGCAGGAAGATAAAGACAGAGCACACCTTGGACCTCTCCTGCGCTTTTCAGGGGCACAATAACATGACCATGCTCTTCCATGTCCGCATAGCGAAGCACATGGTGCTCATCGCTCTGGCACCTACTGCAGGCAATAACCTCCATATGAGCCGCAGCAAGACCGCAGAGGCAGGTGCCGAAAGGCACCAGTTTGCATAATCTCAACTGCTCTTCTGAATAATTTCGTGCCACCTTGAGCATCAGGACTTTTGAGGTATTATTACTGAGAAAGATAGCGCCCTTCTGCAGATAGCACAGGGATTGAATCGCTAGAACCGCATCAAGCACAACTGGCAGAAAGTCATCAAGGGAATAGCCACAAGAAGTCAGGGCCGCCACTTGATGAAGCACCGCATGTTCATCCCTCTGATTTTCGATTTTCCTTATCATTCTGGCGTTACGGATGGCAACGGCTAGGGATGCTGCCAGTAAGGTAACCAGCTTCTCATCCTCCTCACTGAAGGCGCAACCCTCGGTCTGGTCGGTGAGATAGAGGGCGCCGATTGTCTCATCACCGAACACCAGGGGTACCCCAAGAAAACTGGTCATCTCCGGATGGCCTTGAGGAAAGCCGCATGAGGCAGGATGTTCCGCGATATCAGACACCCGGACAGCGCTCCTGCCTTTATACAGCAGCCCTAACAACCCTTTACCCAAGGGCAGGCTTTGTTGTTTCGTCATCCGGGAAAAGTGATCTACCGTAATCCCGTAGGGCTTATAATATTCAAAACCACCCTGCTGATCAAAGATCCCCAGGGCGCAGTAGCGCGCCTTGACCAAGGATGCCGCCTCCCCAGGTATCTCATCCAGCAGACGATCAAGGTTCAGGGTTGAAAGAATCCGATTGACGATATCTAGCAACAAGGTCTTGGCGCTATCGTTAACTAAATCACTCTGTTTCATGAGTTATCCTAAATTTATAAATTCACGTAACTACTAATTAGGTTAACAGTTAACAGTTATCACTTTACGATAAAAGAATCATGATTAGTCATAAATTTTCGAATGATGCTTGATGTCAGTGTATGCTGATCCATTAGCAAGATCCAATCACCGTCAACTGTCAACCGATAACCAATAACCTGAGCAGTTACTTTTTCACTCTGAAGATAACCCTATCAACCGCGCTTGAGCTCACCGGCTTCTCGATCCAGTCTACAATCCCTGCCTCACAGGCCTCACGTACTGTCGGCCTGTTCTGGTAATCGACAAACAGTATCTGTCTCTTTGCAGGATACAGGCGATGAATACGACGACACAGATCAAGCCCATTCATATCTGCCAAGGGGGTATCAATCAAAACTATGGTGAAGCGATTAATCTTAAGCAGTTGGAGTGCATCTTTAGCCATACTTACGGACTTACAGTCATACCCTTCTCGTTCAAACAGAGTAATAAAAGAATCCCTGACAAAGCTGTTGCCGCCAACGAAAAGAATATTTCCTTTCTCTTTCATTGAAGGTTGAGTTTTTTCAGCCATAGTTGATCCGCCTGAATAGAAGTATGCTAGATGCCTGATAGCGCCGCTGGTCCATCCATGTAAGTGATCATGGGGTAGCGACTAGAAACTGCGCTCTACCTCAGAACTGTAAGCGATTGCAGGGTACCCCTCCACCTATGACTTTTCCATCAAAGCCTTGGCGACTTGACTGAGCAGCTTATTCCTGGTAACCGGTTTTTCCAGAAAGGTGGTTAATTTAGTCTTTGGGATCTGAGTACTCCCTGTTATCGGACTGTAGCCGGAACAAAGAATAATGGGCAGATCAGGTCGGATCGCCTGCACTTTAGCTATAAGTTGCTCGCCGGTCATCTCGGGCATGGTCTGATCAGTAATCAGGAGATCCCATTCTCCAGGACTCAGAGCAAAAGCATTCCATGCCTCAAAGCCATTGGCAAAGGACTCGACCCGGTACCCGGCTTGATCCAAGAAATAGCTGTTCAGGTCGCGGATAGCGCTCTCGTCGTCCACCACCATGACCCGTTCATGCTTCCTTGAGCGAGGAGGGACTTCTTCAATAACTGTCAAAGTTTCGTCCTCTACTATCAAGGGAAGATACACCGTAAAGATGGCGCCGTGCCCTAGTTCACTGGAGACCGTGATCTTGCCATGATGGCCTTTAACAATCCCATGAACGACAGCTAAGCCCAATCCAGTGCCTCTCTCTGGAGTTTTAGTGGTGAAATAGGGATCAAAGATCTTGAGCATGGTATCCTTATCCATACCGCACCCGGTGTCGCGAACCGATAAGACTACATAGTTTCCTGGGGGCAACTCGGTGTCACTGTCAAATATTTGATGGGCAATAACCATTTCCTTCAGGGAAACATCGAGAACACCACCCCGATCCATCATGGCATGAAAGGCATTGGTGCAAAGGTTCATGATCAATTGATGCATCTCGGTGGAATCTGCCAATATCACTCCCTGGGAATTGATTTCTTGCCGAATCTCAATGGTGGAGGGAAGGGAAGCCCGTAACAGTTTTAAGGCCTCCTTGATAACCAAGGATATCTGAATTGGTGTTTTTTCCTTTTGCTTTTTACGACTGAAGGTCAGGATCTGACGGACCAGGTCCGTGGCCCGTTCCCCCGCCAGGCGAACCTGACGCAGATCATCATGTAATCCCACAGTTTGGTCTTTATCTCGCATCATGGCAAGATCAGTGTAGCCGATGATAGCATTGAGAATATTATTGAAATCATGAGCAATGCCACCAGCAAGAGTACCGATGGACTCCATTTTTTGCGATTGGCGGAATTTTTCCTCGACTTTCTTATTCTCGGTCAAATCCATCAGGCAATAAATTTTACCGCTCGTTTCACCTAAAACGCTTTGAAGTCTTGATGCAGAGATAAGAACAGGAATATCTACCCCTGAATTTGATTTCAGGAGCGATTCCATTTCCGGGGCAGAGGTATTCGCTACCGGCAACTCACCCTTTTCAAACAAGCGAGCAATTGGGCTGCCAAGCTGTTCGTCCGCCATAAAGCCTGTGAGTTTCTCAGCCCCCGCATTCCAGCTGGTAATCGTGCCGTGAGTATCCGTAGTAATGACCGCCTCATGAATTTGATTGAAAATTTGACCCTGTTTCTGAATCTCCGCCCAGGGTGACATGTCACGAATTCCCATTAAGACACTGTTTGGCGCCCCTTCTTGGTCCCGAATAATATTGACCATAACCTGAATAGGATGTCCGCTTGGATTGGATGGATTATCGGTATCCATAGCGATGACGGCATCCCGTCTTTCTTGTCGAGCCAAACACACCGAACAGGGGACGGCTTCTCCCTGAGGGTGAATGATTTGGGCTATATCATGACCAATAACCTGTTCAGGTGTTAAGCCAACAAGTCGACAAAAAGCCTTATTTGCCACTTTCACCTTGTCATCAAGATCAACCAGATAGATCGCATCATCAATGAAGTCCATAGCATTTGCCCACTGCATTTCCTTGGCCAGGAGTTCTGCAGCGACTCTTCTCTGCTCGGAAACATCATGAGCAATACCTTCCACTGAAACAACCTTCCCCTTGTTATCAAATACTGGTTCTTCGATCACTTCAAGGGTATGGACCGAACCGTTGCGGTGATATATTTCAACCTCATAGTGACGTTGTTTGATCTCTTTTATACTGCTAAGTTCTGTATGCCGAACGTCTGGCTTATTCTTTGGATTGTCAGTCATATACTGGTCAAAACTGGTTAGAAATTCCTGTTGGCTATAGCCGAGAATATCCGTAATTGACGGACTGACATAAGTGAGTACACCGCCGGTGTCATGGGAGTAGAGGAAATACTCACTGCCAATATTTTCAACCAGACGTCTATATTTCCCCTCTTCTGCCTGCCGAATTACTTCTGACCGTTTTCTTTCCGTAACCTCAATAAGGGTGAAGAGAAGTCCATCCACATCGCCGGACGCATCTTTTATCGGATAGAGGGACCAGTCCCAATAGGTAATGCCTCGTTCTGGTTGCTCTGGATACTCGAATGGTTTGGCAAAGACAGTAAAAGGCTCACCTGTGGCCACAACCTGACGAAAAATAGCCTCATTTTCTTGATGGGGATAGAGAGCAAAGTGATTCTTGCCGACAAAAAAATCCGGTGCATGGTTGGATGTCTCGGCATAGGCGCGGTTCACACGGATAAAATTAAAATTATTGTCCAGCAGGACGACCATGAAATGGGGAACTAAAAATATTTTATCAAGGATTTCACTGGATTCTTTATAATTTTTTTCTATTGTCTTACGTTCCGTAATGTCCTTGGCAATACACACTGTTCTGACAATGTGTCCTTGGTGATCAAATATCGGGGTCTCTGTGACTAAATACTGACCGTTCAAGGCCTCCATCACCATATCCTCGGTTTTAGGAGACATTGATTTGAGTATTTTTTGATGCGGGCAAACTGCGGGCGGGTAAGGAGAGCAATGAAACACTTCAAAACAATAATGACCGACAAGTTCTTTTTCAGTTTTTCCTGTAGCCTTTTCGGTAGCAGAGTTAACAGCAATAATCCGTTGATCCAAATCAAGGATCATCACCAAGTCACTGATCGACTGAATAACACGTTCCCAATCAACAAATTGTTCCATTTTCATTCCTGTATCAATCGAAAATTATTAATATACCGTTTATCAAGTTTCAAAACGTCCGTCATTCCGGTATGTTTTTAACCGGAATCCACGTTATCCGCTGGATACCAGCTAGGAACATGCTGGTATGACGACAAAGACAAGCACGCGGTTTGACTGCATCATATTTTCAGACCCCAAAATTACTGTCAGTCATCGTCCTTAGGAAAAATCTGTCTACATTCTTCTGGATAATTTATCTTGGCGCATTCTGGGCAGAAACTATGGCTAAAGGAAGCGGCGGAACGATGATGGATATAGGTCTCTATTTGCTCCCACTCATTGTTATCATTACGGATACGTTTGCAGAAGCAGCAGATCGGCAAGATACCATGCAAGGCATGGACTTCTTTCACCTTTCTCTCTAGCGCTTCGTTAGTGGCCCGAAGGGCAACCATATCCTGATGCCGAGCAATGGCAATGGCAATGGCCCGATCAATTTCGGAAAAGTTGGGCGGCTTGGTCAGATAAGCGCCAATGCCGGTCTGTAGACAGGCCTGATCGACAAACTGTTGTGATTCATGGGCGGTGAGAACCACAATCGGGGTCGGACGATGTTTCTGGATCTGGCGGGCGGACTCCAACCCATTCATCTCCGGCATCTCGATGTCCATGAGCACAACATCAGGATTCAAGGTCATGGTCATAGCCAGCGCCTCTTTGCCATCAAAGGCCTCGCCCACCACTGTATAGCGACTGGTTTTAGTCATCACCCGCTTGATCTCCTCACTGATGAGGTAGTCGTCTTCGGCAATCAACACGGTAATCGGTTCGTTCCATGGCATACTCACTCTCCGCCTGCTTGAATTGATGATTCAGTTTTTTCACCAAAGGTGATACGGACTACCCCGCCTGATTCGTTGCTGAATGTAAGCTCACCTCGTAAGCTCTTGTTAACGATGCCTGTTACCAGATCGAGACCGATGCCAATGGCGTGTAAATTTCCGGAGAGGACCACCTCTGGAAAGCCAGGGCCGTCGTCCTGGTATGTCAGCCCGATCCGGTCGCCATCCTGGGTGATCGTTATCCCAATCTGACAGCATGACTGGCCCTGGATCGCATATTTAATGGTGTTAGTCGTCAATTCGTTAATGACCAGGGCCAGATAATGGGCTTGATCACTGGTCACCCTGACGATCGAAGGAGAAATGAGGAGGGTGATCTGCTCGGCATTGCCGCTCACAACCTGAATTGTTCGCTGAGCCACTTCCCGACAGAGGGCATTCAAGAAAAGCGGCTGCCACATGGAAGCTGAAAGCATGCTATGCACGATTAGCAATCCTTCGATCCGACTCTCAATTTCGGAGAGACGGGAGATGTCGTAATCTCGATTTTCTGAAGTGGCTCGATCTTCTTCCTTATGGATGATGCTGAGAATCGCAGTCAAATTATTCTTGACCCGATGGTTAACCTCTCGCAGAAGTTCTGCCTGAGTATCGGCGTGTTGGCGTAGTTGTCGTTCGTGAGCGATCCGCTCCGAGATATCATTAAGCACATGGACTGTTCTGGTTACTCTGCCGTCTGATATCTCAATAGGGGCAACGCTGCAGCTGAAATCACAATCAAGCCACTCCTCACGAATCTCGCAGGTATGGGACTGGCCGTCGTTGAGGGTCTGGGCGTGGGGACAGCTCGCAAGCTCGCTTTCGGTATTGTGGAGCAGTCGATAACAGAACTCTCCTTGAAACGTGTCAGGCGCGCCGCCCAACCGGTCGGCCATGGCTCGATTGACCTTGATCACCCGATAATCGCTGTCGATGATCATAATCATATCGCTGACCGCGTCAAAGGTACTGGCCCACTCGTCCCTGGCTTTGACAATCTCCTCCTCAATCAGCTTGCGCTCGATGATCAGGGCCAGCACCTTGGCCAGCATGATCAAGGTGTCCTCTAAACTCTTGTCGCGATCAGCCTGCGGCTCGATATAGAGGGTAAAGACGCCAAGCAGTTTGTGCTGTGAGGAAAAAAATGGCACACAGAAGTGACCATGAGGCTTCATCCCGGCATACCGGATGGTGTGCCGACCATCAATTTCATTTACCCATATCACGGTCTCGGTTTGGGCTGCCTGACCACAAAGACATGCCGCGAATTCAACCCGGCCGCAGGCGCTTATGACATCATCTGGCAAGCCGACCTGCGCCTTCAGGACCAGAACGTCCTGTTTCGGATCTTTCAGAAAGATCACCCCTTTGGGTTGAACATGGAGCCAGGGAATGGTCGTGATCAACGCAAGGCATTGGCTCAAGGTCTCTGTCAGCGTCAGAGTGGAGAACGAAAGTTCTAGCAGGCGGTTATGCAACTCTTGGGTGTTGGCGTGGCGGCCTAAAGCAAGCTCGGCTTCTTTCAGGGGAGTGATGTCGAAAAAAAACCCGCGCAGCCAGCGAGGTCGTCCATCTTCCTTGATCACTGACACCATGTTGTGAATCCACACAACTCTGCCCTCGCGAGTCTGCATCCGGTAGTCAAGACGATGATCTTCCCCGCGGGTTGTGGCCTCAAGGCATAAGGCAACGGCTACCTCGCGGTCTTCGGGAACAACCAGGCTGGAGCAAAAGGTAAAATCGGTCCACTCCTCGGGTGGATACCCCAATATGTCAGTCGCCTGGGGACCGACATAGGTGAATCGACGAGTTTCAATGTCAAGTTCCCAGGGGATGGCGGATGTAGTTTCCACCAGTTCCCGGTAAAGTCGTTCGCTATCCCGCAGCGCCTGTTCCGCCCGCTTCAGTTGAGAAATATCCACCGTAACCTGGGCAAAAAGTTGTTCACCAGCTTCATCGATAAAGGGAATAGTCGATATCTGGACAGGACGATAATTTTCCTGGGGGATCACTGACTCCCTGACCATTGGAATTTTCGTTTTCAGGCAACAGGTCACACCGCCATCATCACAAGGAAAATCCTGACATTTAACGTAATCGAAACAGGGTCGTCCTTCATAGGGACCATGCTTTTGGACCGAAGCCGGATCAACATACCGAAGAACAAAGTTCTCATCGATAATAGTAAGACGGGTATTGGTGATGCCGAGGATAAATTCCAGTCGCTGCCGGAGTTTGGCATTATCCAACTCCATCAATCGCCATTTGGTGATGTCCTGGGCAACCCCTGCTGCTTGCACCGGTTCCATGTCAGTCCTGATGAGAACCGCATGTTCGCGAATCCAGCGAGTATCACCATCGGGCCGGAGTATCCGGTATTGCTCGTCAAAGATAAAACCATCCTCCATACGTGCCATGGCGGCCACAACCCGGAGCCGGTCATCGGGGTGAATGGCAGAGGCCCAGGTATTTGGCTGCTGATACAAGAGGGCCCGTGGCTGACCCCATATTGTTTCGAACGATTTACTGGCAAAACGGGTCTGTTTGGTCTGCCAGTCTATGACCCAGAAGACATCATCAATGGTGTCAGCCATAACGCTGATCAACTGATTCCGTTCGCGACGATCGCGTTCGGCGCAATAAGCCTTGGCCAGGTTAGCTGCTGCCCCGACCACCGGCTTGATCTCATCGACCAAGGTTTGGTCATACCCTTGAGGCCGGTTTGCCAGGCCGATCATGCCCACCAGATCCTTACCGGCATATAGGGGGAGGCCAAGAAAAGATGCCAGCGCCGGATGTCCTGGTGGTAGTTTTCCACCTCGAAGGTCGCGTTGCGGGTCATTGGCAATGACGATTTTCCCGGAACGAACCACGTCTCCCAATACATTGTCGAGCGAGGTCAACCGCAACCCTGAGCCCCCCCTCCTATGAGGAGAATCGCCGATATGAGTTTCACTGGGCAGACCGGTAAAGGCGAGGCATTCGAGGAAAAGATCCTCTTCCGGTGAATATCCGATTTCAGCGATGAAGCCATAACGACTGGCGGTCAAGTCGAGAAAGAAGTTGATCAGTTTGCCGAAAAAAGCGCTGGAATCTTCCTCCAGTAAAAACTCATTCTGCAGGGCGCTGATAGCTGAGAGGATGTCGTTGCGGCGGGACAAGGCATTTTCAATCTGTTTCCGCTCTGCAATCTCCTGTTGGTAGGCGGCAAGTGTTTTGGCGTTTTCCGAGACATCACGGATCAGGACAATCGCACCGACGGGTATGTTATTTTTCAGGTACGGAGAGATCATCACCTGGACATCCTTGAATCCACCATTAAGACACTGAATCCTCCGCATCACACTCACCACGGATTGGCCCGTGGCCAAGGCTCGCTGGAAAGGGCAAAGCGCTTGGCAGACGTTATCCTTATCCCCAAAGACCTGATAGCATTTTCTACCCAGAGCCTCCTCAATCTTCCAACCTGAGATATCTGCTGCCGCAGGATTGAGATAGGTGATGGTCATTTCCTGGTCATGAACATAGATACCCTCGGCCATGGAATTAAATATCACCGCGTGATCAAAATCGTATGGCTGGTTAGATGAGAAAGTCTTCATGAGTCTGGCCATGTTCTCCATTAAATCAAATTCAAAAAGAATTTCGTTAGTATTATCATATCAATAAAAACTATATAACTACCCAGGTTGACGGTGATCAGTTACCGGTTTACGGTTGATGGCGTCGCAAAAAAGTCCGATCTACTGCGTCCCCGTCCCACATCAGCGGGGATTGAACTGAATTGCGTGGCGGTTTTGCTCGTTCGGCATACCATATGTATGGCCTCACTCACAAAACACACCCCGCGCCTCGGAGTCTCTCTTCGATCGCTTACCTGTATATCGCACCTTTCGGAGTCTC
>VMSU01000242.1 GCA_013792005.1 Desulfobulbaceae bacterium | reverse complement strand
GCAAATCGATAACCAGAGTAGTCCGGTGATGAGATCAATATTTCCCATCACCGGACTACTCTGGCTTCCAGAGCAGAAACGCCTTGATGAAGGGGTCCAGGTTGCCATCCATGACGCTGTCGACATTGCCTGTTTCATGGTTGGTACGGTGGTCCTTCACCATCCGGTAGGGCTGCATGACGTACGAGCGAATCTGGCTTCCCCAGGCGATCTCTTTCTTGTCGCCGTGCAGGACCTGCTGTTCCGCTTTTTGCAGCTTTTTTTCGTGTTCATAGATCTGGGCCTTGAGCATCTTCATGGCAGTACTCTTGTTGCTGAACTGAGAACGTTCGTTCTGGCATTGGACCACGATACCGGTGGGGAAATGGGTGATGCGAATGGCGGAACTGGTCTTGTTGACATGCTGACCGCCTGCCCCACTGGCACGGTAGGTGTCGATCCGGAGGTCTTTATCGTTGATTTCGACAGTGATGTCGTCATCAAGTTCGGGAAAGATAAACACCGAGGCGAATGAGGTGTGGCGGCGCTTTTGGGTGTCGAATGGGGAGATTCGTACCAGGCGGTGGATGCCCATCTCCGAGCGGAGATACCCGTATGCGTTATGGCCGTTGACCATGATGGTGACACTCTTGGTCCCTGCTTCATCACCAGGCAGCATGTCGAGGATCTCGGTGGGGAATTTCTTTTTTTCCGCCCAACGCAGGTACATTCGGAGCAGAATGTCCGCCCAATCCTGGGCCTCGGTTCCGCCTGCCCCTGCGTGAATGGTAAGCATGGCGTTATTGGCGTCATGTTCACCGCTCAGCATGCACTCCAGCTCTTTGGCTGCGACCTGGTCGTTTAACTCGGTAAGGATCTGGTCGGCCTCACTCTCGGTATCCGGGTCGTTTTCTTCGTCGGCCAGCTCAAGCAGAATCTGCGCCTCTTCCCAGGCGGCCTGCATACCCTGCCAGTTGGAAACTACCTCCTGGATGATACCCATTTCTTTCTGGACTTTGGCGGCCCTGGGGGCGTCTTCCCAAAAATTGGGGGAGAGCGTCTGTCGCTCCAGGATCAAAATGTCTTCTTTCTTTTTATCTAAGTTAAAGATGGCTCCGCAGTGAAAATAATCGGCCTTTGATCTCTTCTATTTTTTGTCTCAATTCTGCTGACATGGCAATTTCCTCTGTATGGTTAGTTAAGCAGTTACCAACTGCTCAGGTTATCGGTTTACGGTTGTCAGTTAGCGGTTAGTGATTTCTACAAACTATATTGCTGATATCTGTGAGACTGTTAACCGTAAACCGGTAACTGATCACCGTCAACCTGGCTAGTTACAACGGGAAAAGGGGACAGATTCCAAATCTGCCCCCAATCTGTCATCGCTCATACCCTATCTCTCTGCAAAATACCATATAAAAGCAAGAGACTCAAGCAGAGGAGGCAGAGGTTGGGGAAGAGGTATCCGGCTTGGGAGTAGAAGGATTTCTCTTCAAGGAGAGGTAATCGACCAGTGGTGACCTTGGCTTCGAAGATGGTGGTGGTGGCAAGTACTTTGCCCACAGGGTCGATTAGGCAGCTGATACCGGTATTGGCGGATCGGGCGAGGCTGCGGCGGTTTTCAATAGCACGAAGCACAGCCATGGGCACCTGCTGATAGGGGGCGCTGGATCGTCCGTACCAGGCGTCATTGGTGAGGTTGACCAAAATGTTGGCGCCATGAAGGGTTCGGATACGGGCGAGGTTGGGAAAGATGCTTTCAAAGCAGATCAGGACGCCGATTCTGGTCTGATCGTCGATGAGTGGCGCGGCATCTGTGCCGGGTGAGAAGTTGCCCATGGTCTGGACCAGGGGCATGGCTTTAGGCAGGAAGTTTTGGAGTGGGATGTATTCGCCAAAAGGGACCAGATGCTCCTTGTCGTAACGTTGGAGCGCGGTGAACTCGCCTGTGCTGGCGGGGGTGATCAGGAATGCGCTGTTGAAGTAATTGGTGAGATTGTTAGTTGGGGCGCTCTCGAAATGTGGGGCTCCGGTGAGGAGGCTGGGACTGCCGGGGGACGTGACCGAAGCTGTTACCCGTTGAAAGAGGGGGTGCTCACTTGGGAAAAAAGGGAGGGCGGTTTCCGGCCAGATCAACAGGTCGATGGGGCCTTGAGTTGCGGATTCTTCGGACAGGGATAGGTAGATGTTCACGGTTTTTTCTTGAAGTCCAGGGAGCCATTTCTCGCTTTGATCGATATTGCCTTGGATCAGCCCTATTGAAATCGTCGAAGCCTGAGCCATGGCAATTTCCAGGTTTTGCGCTCGCCAGAGGCTATACCCGCAGGCGGTGGCAATAACGAAAAGTGGCAGAACAAGACAGGAGAGTAAGCTGCAAGGGGTATCTGGCGATACTGTCTGGGAATTGTTTATAGGCGCGATTTGGGGCCAAGGGATGAGCCGGGCAATCAGAGTGTTGACCATGACGATCAGAAAGGTGATTCCATGATGGCCGGTGATGTCTGCTGTCTGATTGACCAGGGGAAAGGAAAATTGGCTATAGCCCAGGTCAAGCCATGGAAATCCGGTGAAAAGCCAGGCGCGGACGAAATCAAGGCCGACCCAGGTCATTGGTGCAATCCACACCGTGGGGAGGCGTTTTTCGGACCAGGAGATCATGGCAGCAAATGCTGCCATGGACAGGCCCATGTAGAAGGCAAGGCCAAGGAGCGCCGGTAAGGTCAGCCACAGGGGCAGGCCTCCGTATCGGCCTAAAGCGATGATGATCCAGTAGATGAGTGACAGGAAATAGATGACGCCGGAGAGCAAGCCCAGCCAGGCGCTGGCCTTTGCCGAAAGTCCGCGACAGGCAAGCAGTAGCGGAACCAGAGCAACCCATGCCAGGGGGGAGACTGCCCACTGCCCTGGTGAGGCGACAAAAAGGATAAGGCTTGTCACTAGAGCAAGGATCAGGCGGCGCCCCTGGCCTGCCTTGGAGGAGAAAGCTGTGTTCATGATTCTTGGGAGGTGGGGGGCGCGGGGCGACTGATCTTCAAGGATGAAATGCGTCGTTTGGTGGCGGAAAGAACTTGAATGGTCAGATCGCAGATTTCAATGAATTCACCGATTCTGGGGATGTGGCCGAGCTGATGAATCACCAGGCCGCCGATCGATTCATAGGGTCCTTCAGGCAGAGTGACAGCAAAGAATGTCTCGACCTCCTCTATGTCCACCTTGGCGTCGGTCTGGACGGTATGTGCGTCGATGACGCGCCAGCGGGAGGGGTCGATGTCGTGTTCGTCATTGATTTCACCGACGATCTCCTCGATAACATCCTCCAGGGTAACCAGCCCGCGGACGCTGCCAAACTCGTCGATAACTATGGCCATGTGAATCTGCTTTGCTTTGAAATCACGGAGCAGTAGGCCGATGCGGTGGTTTTCCAGGATGAACAGCGGTTGCTTGATACAGCCATCGGGGAGGGTGTTGGTCCCTGGGGCGTTGGCGTAGCGCAGCAGGTCCTTGGCGTGGAGAATGCCAATGATTCGGTCGGAATTGCCGGTGTAGATCGGCACTCTGGTGAATCCCTCTTTGACGATCAGGGCGACGAGTTCCGAAATGGTGGCGGTGTTGGGAGCACAGACCATGTCGGTGACCGGAGTCATGATCTCCTTGGCTTTGGTGTCGCGCAGGTCGAAGATCGAGTTGATCATCATCCCTTCCTGGGAGGTGATCAGGCCCTGCTCTCGGCCGTCTTCCAGAATCTCCTGGATTTCCTGCTCCAGGTCTTCTGTGGTATCGGGGGCCTTGGCCAGGCCAATCAAAGTGAGGAGACGTCTGACTAGGGAGAGGTTTGGTGACGGGTGTTCTTCGCTGTCCATAAATATATTGGGTTGGTTGGTGCGGGAATCTACGATTGAAACTAGTGCATGAAACGGTTTCGCGAATGAAAAATCAAGAGATTTATTGATTATCTACTAAAAAAAAAAATTAAAATATGTTAAAGAGCCTTAATTGTATGACTGTGTATGTTATTTTGGATTTTTCCGTCTTCTTAAAAGTGTCATGGCTAAGGGGTTGATATTGCCAGAGGTT
>VMSU01000241.1 GCA_013792005.1 Desulfobulbaceae bacterium | reverse complement strand
TACATGAGTCTGGGTGAATCTACCATCCAGCGAGCAATCAGATACGCCACCTGGCTTCGGGAAACAATTCCTGATACGGAGTGGAAACTTATTCGGGAGGCCACCCAGCGTGGCCAGTTGACCGCAAACAGAAAGTTTATCAGAGAAATTTCCGTAAAAGTTGGTCGCCGTTTAGAGCTAAGAGGCCCTGGTCGGCCAAGGAAAGAAGAAAAATAAATCTGTCCCCATTTTCTACTCATCCTATGTTGCAACTGCATACCAACATTCAGATATCACGCTTATTGATGTATCAGAAAATATGATAAAGCAGGCTCAAAGTAGTCTGCCTATATTTCAAAACAATTTTAGCTACTTGGTAGCTGACTATTCAGTTCTCAACCTTCCTCAAAAATTCGACGTTATTATTTCTGCCCTCTCTATCCACCACCTCTCTGATGCACAAAAAGAGATATTGTTCAGGAGTATTCTTAACCATCTTAATTTCGGGGGAATTTTTGTGAACGCCGACCAGGTTAAAGGTGAAACTGCTGAAATTGAACAGCATTATCGGCAGGAATGGCTAAGGAAAATACAGGAAAGAGGCGTCAGTGAAACAGAGCTGCATGAGGCTTTAGAGCGCATGAAGGAAGACAAAATGTCCACATTAAGCGCACAAATGCAATGGTTGAAAAACTCAGGTTTTAGTGACGTCAATTGTTGGTATAAAAACTATAGCTTTACAGTTTTTAGTGGCCGTAACCTAATGAAATAAACATAACGGCGCTCCACCCGACCAAAAACCACTACGCGGTTTTCGTCGGGTGAGCTAGGCGTTAGCTGCAACACAAAACGAGACAATAAGTTGCATTTTGCGATTTTGTGTCGTAGGATGAATCCATGGCATCAATTCAATCATGGAGGTTAATGAAATGGCAATGGCAGTTAGAATATCAGAAGAATTGGTTGGGGAAGCAAAAAAGTTCAGCAAAATTGACCATCGATCTTTGACTGGTCAAATTGAGCATTGGGCAAGAATTGGCAAATGCTCCGAGGAAAATCCAGATTTAACCTACAGCTTGATAAAAGAAATTTTGATAGGCATCGAAGAATTAGACCAAAATGAAAAAACAGAATATCAATTTGGTTGAATGCCGATGAAAATTTTTCAATCGAGATCTTTCGAGAAAAAAGTCAAAAAGTTCAATGAAAAGCAAAAATATGAGCTAGATATTGAAATTAAGCAGATTATTCAAAATCCATTAATTGGCACTGAAAAGAAAGGCGATTTGAGAGGTGTTTTTGTTCATAAGTTCAATCTGCAAAATCAAATGTATCTTCTTTCTTATCGTTTCATCATGGGAGAAAGTCTCGAATTGATAATGATTGGTCCTCATGAAAATTATTACAGAGATTTGAAGAGTTACCTGAAGAACTAATAAGAAAAACGGTTAACGAA
The DNA here is from genome assembly GCA_013792005.1 of Desulfobulbaceae bacterium. NCBI lineage: Bacteria > Pseudomonadati > Thermodesulfobacteriota > Desulfobulbia > Desulfobulbales > Desulfobulbaceae > Desulfobulbaceae bacterium. The sequence continues at coordinate 12,955 of VMSU01000241.1, read as the reverse complement.
TAAGGTTTAAAGAAAAGACCCTGTAGCTCAAGTCGTTGGTTGAGGCAAACAGGCTGCGGAGTTGATCGCCAGTAAGGATGTCGGGGATTCTGGATGTTTTGGGAGGTTTGACCAAAGGAATGTCTGTCCAGGACTTATTGAGTGCCTGGGTGTAGAAAAACTTGAGTCCATACAAATCAAGTTTGACCGAACTCCAGGAATGTTCTTCCAAGAGTTCGACGAAATAATCGAGGAGCTGATCGGATGTCAGGTTGTCGATTCTGCCATTGAAATAGTTGCCGATACGCCTGATAGCCATTGGCTGATTCATGGGCTATTTTTGACACGTCAGGTGACATACCAGCTATTATCGCCGAATCAGAGTAACTTTATGAAAAAACACAACAAATATGCAGAAATTGGTTTGAAAGCCTTGAAGAGAGCATCCGCAAAGGTTGCTGAAGATGCAAGAAAAAATCAATACAAAATTCCAGTATGGAGGAATGGCCGTATCGAATTCGAGATTCCTGGAATAATCACCGAACAATTGCATTCATCAGACGGCAAGAAGCGCGGCGGCGCTGACGCGTAGAGTTTTGGTGGGCCGATGGTGATGCGGGGTGTTAGCCAGAGGAGAATATGAGCACATCAAAACATTGGAATGCGATTTTTTCCATCAAGAACGATCATGAACTAGGTTGGTATGAGAGCGACACCTCTCAGACATTTAAGTTTCTCGATCTGATTCCGAAGAACGAAACTACTACGGTATTCCTCCCCGGTGCCGGAACATCCGTGCTTGTCGATAAACTTCTGGCCAAAGACTATCAACTCATTCTGAATGACATTAGCGATGAGGCCCTACATAAGCTGAAAAAAAGAATAGGTGAGAATAAGGGTAGATTGACATGGCTTCACCATGACATATCCAACCCCATACCCCCTGGTATTCCTCAGTCCGACATTTGGATCGATCGGGCTGTTCTCCATTTTTTACTTGAAGAATCAGACATCCAAGGATACTTCGCCAACCTGCATTCGTCGATACATCCAGGAGGTTACGCATTGCTGGCAGAGTTTTCGACCACGGGTGCCCAAAAATGCGCGGGTCTTGAACTACATCGCTACTCTATCGAGGAAATGACAGCGCGTATGGGGGCAGAATTTGAACTCATCAAACATGAAGATTATACCTTCATTAATCCATTTGGTGACTCACGCCCTTATATCTATGCGCTTTACAGAAAAAATAATGGCTAACCCATTAACGCAGACGGGAAGAACGTTTGCGGCCTGACGGGCTAATTCCCCGGCCTGCTGGTTATGGGGGTTCGGCTTCAATTCAATTAACCTAATACTCTAAAATTAAGAGAATATTTATTGCTTTCATCGACCAAGAGAAATTTTTGGGAAACCAATTTTTTCAAGTCCCGTCTTGCTGTCTGGGTTGTTGCTTTGCTGTATAGAATTGAAAATGGTATTTTTTCTTGTAGTTCCTTAAGGGTAAAACTTGTTGGGTTGTCTAAAAGCAAATAAAGAAGCTCAAGTTGCCTTGAAGTGAGTCGCTTTTTTTGTTTTTCAAATCTATAAAAATCTCGTAGTGAAAATTTTCTTATGAAGTAAATAATTGTCTCTTTTATCCTTGCCAGACTATCAACAGACGCTTCTAGGCAGAATTTTATAAAAGGTGTACTGTCTTTTTTTAATTTAATTGTTTTGGAGAATGAATTGTAGTAGTCGTCCACATTCCTGTAATAATAGTTTGATAGCTCGCGAGGGACATATTTTATGTTTGAAGACTGAAGAATAATAGCTTCGATAAGTCTTGATGTTCTGCCATTTCCATCCCAAAATGGATGAATAATACAAAAATAATACTGAGAAAGTGAGGCTCGAATAAATGGGTTAAGGTGCAAAATTTCATCACCGTTTATCCATTCAACGAACTCCATCATTAGGTTTTTTATATCTTCTTTAATTTTAGGAGGAGTATACACTCCCCCATGAGCTTTATCGCCGACATGAACGATGTCATTTCTATATTTCCCGGGTAAATTATTTTCATCTGGCACATCGCTAGTTATTATTTTGTGGAGTTCGCAAATGAGTTCTTCAGTTAAAATAAAAGGTTCGGCGGTCGGTTCAATACTAGAAAGGAGGTTATAAGCTTTTATGAGGTTCTTTATTTCTTGCTGGTCCTTTTTGGTGTAAATTTCTATTTCTTCCCCTCTGGCAATTCTTTTTACATCATCCCCAGTTATTGGGTTGCCCTCAATAGCGGCTGTGCCAGAGATAGAACTATACATGATGTCAGGTTGGATTTGTGATGCTAGTTCAGGAAGAATCGGTAAATCAACAATGGTTTCATTTAGCACAGTGGCACGAACCAAGAGGTTGTCAACTTGGGAAGAATCATACTTATCGCTAAAATAAAACTTTCCCGATTTGAATGTTAAGAATTCTTTCATAAAGTCACCGGAAATGTAATAAAAAATGTATCTATAAAAATATTTTAAATCAAATAGTTACGAGTGTTAATGCATTATTAATGTCACTAATTACTTTACACAAAACAAGATCAAATTAAAAGAAAAAATCCCAACAATAACATAAAGAGGGACCGGCTAACACCGGCGTTTACTGAGCAAAGGCAAGTTGGTTGCCGCCGGATACAAATAGCAAAGGGCCGGCCGACCCCTTATTAGGCTGTTGTGCCACCAGCGGCCACCTTCTCGACGGCATGAGGCCAGGAAAGCGGGACGCTGAAAAATTGAAAAAGAAGAAAGAGAATGTGTGGGGAAATTGGGGTAGGTCCACGATAAGTCAATGGTATTATTAAATAATACCGTACTGATTATTCCTAAGTAGTTGATATTGCTAGGGCTCACAATCAATTTTGTGGTTAATATGAGCCATATGCACTTAAGGGACTTGAAATTTATTAAAATACCACATTCCTTTTCCGTCATACCAGCATGCCCCTAGCTGGTATGACGGAATTTAGCTGGATTCCGGCTGGAACCATGCCGGAATGACGGGATGCTTAAGCTGATAAATGGTATATCAGTATTTTCCAAGCCCCTAAGCGGCAAAAATCCTCGGCCAGGCACTTCACCGGAACGTGGGGAGCGCCGTCATTACAAAACAAGGCAAACTCACAGTGGGCACTTCCGGTGAGCATTATTCAAATTAGGGTTCATCAGTGGACTGGGGGGCTGGGGTAACTGAACTGGGAATGAACTGGGGTCTGGCCGCGCTAACTCAGGCTGAATTAAAAGAAAGACTGGTAAAGTTTGGCTTGGAAATGCACGAAGGGAAGACCAGATTGGTTGAATTCGGACGGTAGCCGTAGCGAACCGCCGGGAGCGCGGAGAGAGGAAGCCAACCAGTCTTAGTTAACCCTCTTTCTTACTCTGCAGAATCTCCCCCACATCCTTCCAGGCAATAATCCGTGCCTTTGATCGAAGTTGCGAGGTTTCACCGCCATATATAACGATGTTTTCAATTTGCGAAGGAAGATTGGTATTGGATATCCTCCCGGCAAATGGATCGAAGCATTTAAAGAAATCCGTCGCTATCGTGGCGGCAGACTTGACCTCGATGGCACAAAGGCGATCACCCAAATCTACCAGGACATCCATCTTCAGTCCGCGACTTTCACGATAGTGATAGAGGTTTGGTTGTTCTCCCCGATGGACCTGAGCTTTGTAGAGTTCTGATACCACCCAACTTTCAAAGATGGAACCACGCAAAGGATGGTGTCGCAATTGTTCGGGTTCCCTGATGTTCAGCAGATAACATAATAATCCACTATCTAAGAAATGGAGTTTAGGCGCTTTTACCATCTGCTTGCGAATATTATGGTTATGTCATGCTGGAAGTCGATGAATTAGATAGCTTGTTTCAAGAATCGATAACCAGGCCCGCGTCGTATTATGAGAAATACCGGCATCGCTTCCTAGGGCAGATAGGTTGATCTCTTGCGCAGTCCGTCCGGCACAGAGTTTCAGGAAACTTGAAAATGCCAAAAGATCGCCAACATTCAATACTTGACGAACATCGCGCTGAACATAGGTAGCGGTGTAGTCGGCGAGCCACTGGTGTGCAGGAATATTCCGGTCATAAATCCGGGGATAGGAACCTTGCCAAAGCAGAGTGTAGAGATCTGTTGCACTGAATCAAACTGGCGTAGTTCGTTCCAGTCCGGGGCAAGCAGTGCCAGCAGTCCACACCGACCAGCGAGAGACTGGGAGATGGTTTGCGAAATCCCGAAATGTTGCGAGCCGGTGAGAATGAATCGTCCAGGTGTCGATCGTTCGTCTACCTCGCTCTGGAGATAGCTCGCAAGGCTTGGCACTTGCTGGATTTCGTCAATGATAGCGCCCTGTTGATATTCGGCAAGAAAACCGCGCGGATCGGTTTGCGCAAATTCGCGGGTGTCCAAGGATTCCAGTGAAACATAGGCCTTGTCCGGGAAGGCGGCCCGGCACAAGGTTGTCTTACCCGCCTGTCTCGGGCCGGTAACGACGACAACCGGGTAGAAGTCGGCTAGCGCCAATAAATTTGAGATCAGTTTTCTAGAAATCATAAAGCCTACATTGGGCCATTCTGCATAAATTGTTAATGTGAATTACAATTTATGCAGAAAAATTGGGGTTCATTATTATGAAAAATATGAGTATGGCAGGAGACTGTATAAAATCAACAGGGGGGCAGCAGGGGGGATGACCAAGATAACTATTTAAAACTATGATATTTTGTCTGCATAAGGAAATCCATCGAGCGCCATAAGCGGCGCTGTTCATCCGCCACGTTAGAGGGTATCACATATGCAAATTTCGTCTAGGATCATAAATTTTCTTCTTGCCTTTCTTCCTTCCTTTAGCATCTTTATTGCTTCTGGCGCTGTTCTGTGGGGGTCTCATTGGTTCCTTATCGGAAGACGTCCCGAACTCGGCAACGAGCGCAAGTTTCCCCTTCAAATTTTAATGCTGGCTTTGACAATTGTAAGCATTTTGGCAATTGTAATTGCTCTACCTATAAGCGAGAGTTTTCGTAACAAGATAATTGGGTTAATAGGAATTCTCCTTTCAGGAATAATTGCATTCTCATCAACAAATGTTATTGCGAACTTAATGGCCGGAGTTTTGCTGCGGATTACAAAACCTTTTCGAACCGGTGATTTTATAAGAGTTGGCGACTTTTTTGGTCGTGTGTCTGAAAGAGGGCTATTCGACACAGAAATACAATCCGAAAGCAGAGAGCTTATTGCTCTCCCAAATACATACTTAGTTAACAATCCTGTCTCGACAATCCGCAACTCAGGCGCCATTGTCTCAGTTACCTTGTCGTTAGGTTATGATGTTCATCATTTGCAGATTGAATCTTTACTTATTCAAGCAGCAGAGGAAAGCGGACTAAAGGACCCCTTTGTTAATATTCTTGAACTTGGAAACTTTTCTATAACCTACCGAATTTCAGGATTACTTACAGAAGTTAAATGGCTCATTACAGCTCAGTCAAGTTTATTCCGAGTTGTTTTGGATACGTTACATGGTCAAGGCATCGAAATCATGTCACCGTCTTTTATGAACCAACGACGGATAGGTGATGATCAGACGATTATTCCAACTTTCGTTCAAGCAACACCAGTGAAAGAGACTGTAGATGCAGAGGAGATTGTTTTTGATAAGGCAGAGCAGGCAGAACAAAGAGAAGGTGAACAGCAGCAATTAATTGAAGATATAATAAATTTGGAAACCGCGCTGAAGGGAACGCAAGACGAAAAAAAGGATCAGGTCAGAGAAAACCTTGAGAAGAAACGTGAGCGTCTAAAAGTAGTTGAACAAATCGAGGTTGTGTCAAACATGGAAACGAGTATTGCCGAACCAAATGCTTCAACGGACGTGAAAAAGGACATGAAAAAGCCGCACAGTTGAACTTGTCGGTGGCCCGTTGTACCTAAAAAAAGTCCGACCTCATTTCATCTATTCCATTTCAACAGGAGATCCTTGAGCAACAGGGGTTGCTGTTCCTGATGAAAAAGGATACGTCCTTGCAGTCCATCTCCAGGCAGAGTAATGTTGGCGCTAATCTTCAACGCCCGGCACTGCTGCTGACGGGTCCTCATTGAACTCATCACCCATTGCTATCGCCCAGTGCTCTTTCGCCCCCCCGCCATCCCTGACAAGTGGTTTTTGCTGCAAGCGCCAATGCTTAAGGTCTGCTATGCCTTGCTGCCGCTTACTATGGCTGCGGTTGCCCTCTTTGGCTGGCGAGCTTTGGCCCTTACCCTGGTCGTCCTCTTCTGCGGGTTCGTTACTGAGGCTTTTTTCACCTTTCCCCAGGGCAAGCCGGTAACCTCGGCGGCGCTGGTCACCGGTCTTATTTTCTCCCTGTCCCTCCCTCCTTCCCTGCCTATGTGGATGGCGGCGGTGGGTATTGTCTTTGGTGTCGGTTTCGGCAAAATGGCTTTTGGCGGGTTTGGCCGTAACGTATTTAACCCGGCCATGGTGGGCAGGTGCTTTCTCTACAGCGCCTTTCCCTTATTCATGACTAACTTCTGGAATGAACCTGCGACTGTAGCGGCTGGAGGACTCCGCTTTTGGGCGTTAAGCCCTGATGCCATAACCGGCGCCACATCCCTGGTCAATTTAACACAGGGCATAAGCCCGACGTTGACCGACCTCTTCCTCGGCAACACCGCTGGCTCTTTGGGTGAGACCTCGGCTCTTCTCATCCTGCTTGCCGCAGGCTATCTGCTCTACACTAAGGTCGCTTCCTGGCGGTTGCTTTTCTCCTGCCTTGGCGGTGGCATTCTCGCCATCCTCGTCACCCGTGAACTTGGTGTGGCTGTCAGCGCCGCCCCGATTGCCGCCCTGCTCTCAGGCTCTTTCCTGTTCGGTACGGTCTTTGTGGTCACCGAACCCATCAGCGCTGCCAAGACCCCGGCTGGTCAAGTGGTCTACGGCTTTTTCGTCGGTGTGTTGACCATCCTGCTCCGCTGCTACTCTAATTTTCCAGAGGGCATGATGTTCGCAATCCTGCTCGCCAACGGCTTGGCGCCACTGATTGACCTTATGGTCCGTGCCATGCCGGTTGGGAAAGAGAGGGCGTCATGAACAAAATTGGCTACTCGGTGTTTTTTATGTTCGCGATCACTCTGCTCTGCACCACACTGGTCTCAGTGATCCATGTTGTCACCCGGGAACGCATCGACTTGAACCAGCATGCAAAACTAGAGATCGTGGTGCTGCGCGCCCTTGCTGTTCGTATTCCGGAGAATTCTAGCCTCGCTGAAATCGACGCCCTCTTCCGGCAGCGCGTTGCCCGCCGCGAGATTTCAGGGCGCACAGTCTACATTATCGACCAGGCCGACGGCAAAACCCCACAGGGCTATGCCTTCTCGGTGTCCGGCCCAGGTTTCTGGGGACCGGTGTTTGCTATGGTCGCGGTGGACGCTTCACTGTCAACGGTCACAGGTATCGAATTTTACCTCCATCGGGAGACCCCCGGTCTTGGCGCCCGGATCAACGAGAAAGAGTTCCAGCGCCAGTTTGCCGGTCTCTCCCTTAATATGCCCGTGGCTGGTGGAAAATACTTCACTCTGACTCCGGCAGCGCCAGGGAAACCACCTAGCGATCTTGATGCTATCACCGGCGCTACCATGACCAGCGAGGCCGTTGAAAAATTTGTCAACCGTGAAATTGCGACTTTCCGTGCCTTGCTGCTTGAGAGTTCACTAACAACAGTTCCGAAACAATGAATACTTTAACTGCGGCCCCGCCGCCTGGACCATAACTTATGGAAAAGAGTCAACCCGCGGCACAGATCATCAAGGCAGGGCTGTGGAACGAGAACCCGCTCCTGCGCCACACCCTGGGGATCTGCTCGACCCTGGCGGTGACCAACCTCATGGTGAATACCCTGGTAATGAACATCGGTTTGCTCTTTACCCTGGCCATGAGCTGCTGCACCGTATCTCTGCTCCGGCATGTTACCCCGGACCGAATCCGCATGATGGCGCAGACCTTGATCATCAGCTCCTACGTCATCGTCTTCGACATCATCATCAAGGCCTATCTGCCGGAAGTGAGCGAGGCCCTAGGCCCTTATGTCGGCCTGATCATCACAAATTGCATTATTATGGGCCGCTGCGAGGCCTTTGCCCGCAGCAATCCGCCCCTGCCTGCCCTGTTAGACGGACTTGCTACCGGCATCGGCTTCTCTCTGGTGCTCTTTGCCATCGCCTTTATCCGCGAACTCGCAGGCTTTGGCTCTCTGTTTGGGTGCCGGATCATGCCGGCCAGCTTCACCCCGTGGACGATCATGATCATGGCGCCGGGGGCTTTTTTCACCCTTGCCCTGCTGGTCTGGCTGGTGCGAACGTTTGCCGGCGACAATGGAACCACACAACTTCAGGGGCCTAAGACATGACACCCATCAGCCCGGCAACGCTTTTTTTTGCAGCGATCTTCACCAATAATATCCTGCTCACCAATTTCTTGGGCCTGTGCCCGTTCGTCAGCATCTCAAAGAACCCGCGCTCGGCCTTTGGGCTGGGTGCGGCGGTGGTTTTGGTCATGGCCTGCACTACGGCGCTGAACCATCTGGTCTACTATAAAATCCTCCTGCCTCTCCATCTTGAGCACTTCCAGTACATCCTGTTCATCGTAGTCATCGCTGCCTTTGTGCAGCTTGTGGAAATGACTGTTGACCGCTATTTTCCGGTTCTTTATCAAGTGCTCGGTATCTTTCTGCCGCTCATCACAGTGAACTGCGCCATCCTTGGGGCATCGCTGTTCATGATCATCCGCGACTACACCCTGCTTCAGGCTGCAGCCTACGGCACGGGCAGCGGTATCGGCTGGTTGCTGGCAATCACTGCGGTAGGCGCAATTCGCGCCCGGATAGAGAAAAGCGGCGCCATCCCCAAGGGCCTTGAGGGAGCGGGGATCACTCTCATCATCACCGGTATCTTGTCGCTCGCTTGCATCGCCTTCAGCGGCATGATCCAGGTCCAGTGAGCTACGCATGATTGAAATCATCTCAGGTATCTTTGCCATCAGCGTTATCACCGGTTTTTTGGCCCTGATTATTGAGATTGCCGGACGTACTATCGCCAATTACGGGGAGAAGAACATCCGGGTGAACAACGAAAAGGAACTGGTGGTGGAAGGGGGCAAGCCGCTACTTTTTGCCCTTGCTGACCGCAAGCTCTATCTGCCTTCAGCCTGTGGTGGCAAGGGAACGTGCGCCTACTGCAAGGTCAAGGTCCTTTCTGGCGGCGGCTCCTTACTCCCAACTGAGACCCCCTATCTGAGCCCTGCAGAGATTGCTGCAGGTATTCGTATCTCCTGCCAGGTGAAAGTGAAAGAGGACCTTGAGATTGAAGTGCCCCTGGAATTGCTGGCAGTGAAGGAGTACCGAGTACAAGTGGAAACAATAGTAGACGTGACCCCGGATATCAAGCACCTCCGTTTCGCTATCCTCTCGCCACCGGAGGGCATCACGTTTAGGGCCGGACAGTACGTGCAGCTTGAGGCGCCGCTCGCCGGGAGCTCAGGCTCCCCGGAATTTCGGGCCTACTCTATCGCCTCATCGCCAGAGGAGCGCCACCATATCGAACTTATCGTCACCAAAGTTCCGGAGGGCACGGTTTCCGTTTACGTCCACGACAGATTACAGAAAGGTGACGAACTGATCATGCGCGGACCGTTTGGTGATTTTTACTTGCGGGATTCGCCGCGCGAGACCCTGCTGATTGCTACCGGCTCCGGACTGGCCCCGATCCGCTCCATGCTCTACGAACGAGCCAAAAAAAATGACAGCCGATCGTTCACCTTCTTCTTTGGCGACCGTCGGCCTGTTGATCTCCTGTTCCATGACGAGATGTCTTCTTTCGAAAAACGGCTCGACAACTTCCGCTTCATCCCGGTGCTCTCCCGCGCCACTCTGGAGGACCAATGGCCCGGCGCCAAGGGACGGGTCACCGACCTCATCCGCAACCAGGTAGCAGAAGGCGCGGAGGTGGATGTCTTTATCTGCGGGGCGCCGTCCATGGTCCAATCCTGCTGCGACATCTTGATCAAAGAGAAAAAGATCCCGCCAGAAAGGATTCACTATGACAAATTTGAGTAGTGATGGTTTGATAGAAGAATGGCTGTCAATGGTCATTTGACATTCAGCATGTTCCGTGACAACATCTTATACATGGAGTTATGGAAATCGAGCGTGAAAGGGATCATTACATCTTTAATAGTGGCCAAGGATTTTCTGATCTGGCAAGACTTTGATGCGAATTAATAAAGGCTGAACAATGGATTGTACTTCCATGGAGTTGAGTGAACTTGGCATGGACCGTTGGTTTGCCGACAAGGCCGGTGAACTCTGTCAATCTGAGCATCGAGTTGCGCGGGTAACCGGGGTTGATCGAGGCTGGTATACCGTTAGGAGGGAGGGTGAGGAAGTACCCGCCAGGGCAACAGGAAAATTTCTGTACTCCACCCAATCGACGAGCGATATGCCTTGCGTCGGCGATTGGGTATGTGTGGAGTATGATGCTGAAAATACCGCGAGTATTCATATGATCCTGCCTAGAAGATCGTTTCTGCGCCGGAAGTCCGCCGGGAAGGACGTTCAGTTGCAAATGATCGCGGCAAATATTGATGTTGCTTTCATTGTTCAGGCGTGCCAATACGATTTTAATGTGTCTAGGCTGGAACGCTATATGGTGATGGTCACTGAAGGGCATGTTGAGCCGGTGCTTGTTCTGACCAAGACAGATTTGGTCAGTGCAGATGAATTGGCACAATTAATTTCGGAGATTCGGCGGGAAGGGATTGCCGCCAGGATTATTGCACTTAGCAATGTAACCGGAGATGGGTTGGATCAGGTCAAAGAGCTTATGGGTCTTGGGAAAACATACTGTCTTCTTGGGTCTTCAGGTGTGGGCAAAACAACGCTTATCAACCGGCTCACGGGCAAGAATACATTGAAAACGGGAAAAGTCAGTGACTCTGGAGAAGGACGGCACACGACCGTGCGTCGTCAACTTATTGCTCTTGAGCAGGGCGCCATGATTATCGATACACCAGGAATGCGGGAGGTCGGCATTTTCTCTGCCAGTGAGGGAGTTGACGACAGTTTTGATGATATTCAAGAGTTATCACAGAGTTGTCGCTTCAATAATTGCAGCCACAGCAATGAACCAGGATGTGCAGTTTTGCAGGCAATAAAAGGCGGAAACTTGCAGCAGGAGCGCTATGTGAATTATGTGAAGCTTAAAGAGGAGTCAGAGGGTAATAAAATTTCCTACAGTGATATTAAGCGGAAAAAGTGTGTTCCTTTTCTGAGCTCCCGTACGAGGTAGGTATGTCCGTTTGGAAACTGTCCTTTGAGGGCGAGACTCACTATTATCACCTTTGCGGTGCCTGCACTGAGCGGTCAGAGGCCTCTCTGATTAAAGCTGGGTGGCATAAGCTTAGAGATGGGGAGCCTGTTTCATGCAATGAGTGTACGCTCAAGTGTGCGTTGACCAGAGAGGGGTTATGGGGGGCGGAGGATGCTGTCAGGTACGGGGTCTGCGCCACCTGTCTTGATTATGAATCATGCCCGCTCAAGGGGCGGCATTACTGTTGACGGTCATAAGCCGCTTCGTGAGACCTGAAGAGCACGGATAGTAGCGTTGTGCTCTCCTTGATCCTGATCAGGCCCGCACGTCGACCATCACCCCGCCGCCAAGGTCTCGAATCCTGCTGTCGATCAACTCCAGCGCTTTGGCAAGGGTCTGGTGGCTGATCTCTGGCAGTTCGCCTCCCCAGATCTTCTCCGCCTCCTTGAATCCTCTGATAATCCCTTCGCGTCCGGCCTGTAATTTTTTAAGATCTTCACCTCCGCCGTTAATGACGAAGTCAGCGAGACGCTGGGAGGTTTTCGTGACCCCGAAATAACCATCCTCGGCAACTAATGCGGCAGCCTCTCCCTGGCTCAGGTCGGTGATGGGTTTGCCTTGGTATTGAAGCGTGCTTAAATCCACGCCCTGATCAGCGGCCCGTTTTTGCAAACCCTTCTGCCAGGTGAATGCTGTATTCGCTTCGCTCTTTACCGAGAGCAGGAGATCGAGCCGCTGGCTTTGAATCTCGACGGCTGCGGCTTGCAACTCTTCCTGGTCGGCATCAGCTCCGCTTGTTTTCTTAGGGGAGGTTTTTTCAAGTGATTTGTCCTGTTGCGCCTTGGTGAAACCGGATTGGAGTTTAGTGCTGGTGATCTCTGTCATTGTTTACCTCCTGGGCTTCTTCTTGAAGAAATTGCTGATCGTGCCGTGTTGTTGAAAATAATAGCTCCTGGCTGAAATGAATTACAGGAGTTAGGGCATCTCCCTGATTCTGACTTCGGTGCCGGGGAAGTCCTTCATGATTTCAGCGAGTTCGGCGGGGTCAGTGTCGCCGAAGTGATAAGGGTAGAGGACCTTGGGCTTAAAGCAGAGGGCGGCGTCGGCCACCATCTCCGGGGTCATGGTGTACGGCAGGTTCATGGGCAGGAAGGCGATGTCGATGTCGATAAGGCCCTTCATCTCCGGGATGTTTTCCGTGTCCCCTGCCACATAGACTCGTTTGCCGCCCAGGGTTAGCAGATAACCGTTATCTTTTCCTTTCGAATGGAAGGGTTCTCCGGTTTCCCGTTTGTGGACCAGGTTATAGGCCGGGACGGCCAGGATGTTGATATCTGCCACCGAGACATCCTGGCCGTTGCCGAGGACGGTGCCTCCTGCCAGCTTGTCGGCGCAGGGTGCGGTCATGATGAGTTGTGTTCCCTCCTTGCTGATCGCCTTGATGGTCTCCGGATCGAGGTGGTCGGAGTGGTCGTGGGTGATCAGGATGAGGTCGGCCTTGGGCAAGGCACTGTAATTGGCCATCTTGGCGACCGGGTCGATATGAATGATGGTGTCATGGAAGTCGAGCATTAACGAGGCATG
>VMSU01000240.1 GCA_013792005.1 Desulfobulbaceae bacterium | reverse complement strand
GTACACTTTATTGCCAGATCAAGTTTATTGTTTTGGGCCCACACTGAATTCAGCGGCTTGACCGCTGGAATGATTAGTTGGCAATAACCATCATTCTATTCACCAATGAAACAATGTCCTCTTCGCCAGCTTAAAAACTTAAGGATATCCCCTTGAGGGATACTCAGTCTTTATATTCCCTGAAAGTACGGACTAATTGTGCAAAGGTAGCAGGTTTGAATTTCTGGAAATTTTCTTCATCAACAAAAACGTAATCAAATATATTCTCCCTCTGTTCTTTGTTGATGTCGTCACACCATTGCTTGAGCCGTTCCATCTTCAGCGGCACATCAAGGTCTTCCTGTCCCTTGGTCTCCACAATGAAATATTGGCTGTCACTGATTCTGACGACGAAATCAGGGTAGTAGTTTGAAATATCTCCCTTGGCGTTGACATAGTCCAGACGGAAATTGACCGCCATGTAATTCTTGACATAAGATATTACGTCTTCACAATTTTCAAGAAAGCCGGCAAACTCTAACTCAAGCCCGCTGTCGCCGATTATTTTGTTGAAGACGGATTTTCTCGGCACAATATAGCCCTGTTCCTTCACCACGAAAGGCCTGGTCAAGCGGGTTTTGATATAATCCTTTATTTCGGCATCACCTCGATCTTTTACCGTCAGTTCGTTGATTTTCTTTTTAAATGTTTCAATGACCGTGCGGGTGGCCTCAAGCTCTGACAGGTTCCGCAGGGTGTTCAGATCATCTATTTCAATCTCCTTTTCAAAGAGATGATCCCGGATAAACTCTTTGACCTTGCCGTACAGGACATCGTAACCACTGACCAGCCTGAGGTCTTTCATGATCGCTTGAGTGAAATAGCCGACTACGCTCCGGTAGTCGGTAACTGCCCCGGAATCAAGCACCGTGGTATGGCTTATTTCGCCGGTGGTTATATCCTTAAAAACGATCTCCCGTTTTTCCTCATCGGAAAACTCCCGGTATTGGAGCTTCTTGCTGTTGAAGACATCCGGTGCGAGATCTTCAAGGTTCTTGTAATTCCGAAAGATCCTCGGGGAGAGCACCGGAATCTGAATATCCAGCTTTTCCAGATCCTTGCCGGTATTCTCAATGTCAATCTCAACAATAATCGGTGTTTTTGGCTTGGTTCCCTGCCCCATGGCTTTGCGTTCAAGTTCAACCCCTTCGCTCTGGATGGATTCAACAAAATCCATAAAGGCGTCGGTTCCCACCACGCTGACATACTCCTCGGCATCACTGCCCGGATACATCCGCCGCAGCCCGCGTCCCAAAGTCTGCTCGGGCAAAATGCTGCTCTTGGCCGAATAGGCCCGCAGCCCAACAATGGTGGTCACATTTTTCACGTCCCATCCTTCTTTAAGCATCAAGACCGAGACGATGGCCTTGAACGGCGATTCCCAACCGTCGATCTCATTTGATTGCTTCCGCAACTGCTCAAGCTCCTCCTTGGCCTTGCCGCTGGCCGCCTCCGAGATCTCGCCGTTGTTCTTGGTATGAATGACCAAGACGCCAGCCTTCAATTCCGGGAAATTGCCCTCCAGGTACTCGGCCACTTCATCGCAATTCCTGGTGTCATCGGTCATCACAAAGAGGATCGCCTTCTTGCCCATCCTTTTATGCTCGTCGTAAGCCTTGCGCCATTCCTCAACTCCGAGGTGCAGGTAGTCGGTGTACTTTTCGGTGAAGATTGAACTCTGGCGTTCGGCAAGCTTGGCCCGGCTGGCGGAATCCGGCAAAACCGGGTGCTTCACCACATTCTGGGTAATAGCCTCCACCAAGGGGTAATCGGACACGGTCTGGACAAAGATGGCGCCGTTATTATGCTTGGGGGTGGCGGTAACATCTACCTGCAGGGACAGAAAATGGTCTTTTTGTTTCAACCGGTTGTGGATATCCTCAATGGATTTGAACCAGGCCAGCCGGTTGTCATGGATATGATGGGCCTCATCGTTTATTACCACAAGCTCATCGATCTCCCGGACGATACTCCCCAGATCTACCTTGGAATCGGTGGTCTTGCCGGTTGGCCGTTTGCCCAGGAAATAATCCATCAGATCATCGTCTTCAAAACTCGGTTCCACCTCATTGCCGGCGTAGAGCCGATGGATATTGGTCAGAAAGATGTTACCGGTCTTCCTGGTAATGTTGACATCATCTTGGATATGAAGGGTCAGTTGAAAATCATCCCGCCAGTTCCGGCCTTCATAACCGTTGTCCGGCAGCACCGGGTCTGCGAAAAAAATCCGTAGGCCGTCAAAGTCGGTGCGAATACGGTCAAGGACAATGATATTGGGCGCGATCACCAGAAAATTGCGGGCCAGCTCCGAATCCGGCTCATACAGCTTATGGAAATAACACCAGGCCAGAACCAGACTCATGACCTTGGTCTTGCCGCTGCCGGTGGCCATTTTGATCACGAACCGCCGCCACTCTTCATCAAACATGCTGGCGGATACCGCGCCTGACGAATCAAAACGCAGTAGGTCGTATTTGTCCTTTACCCGGACCGCGTCATAAAGGTAGACAACCGTTTCAACCGCTTCCCGCTGGGCATAGTAGTATTGAAAGCTTCGAGTTGTGCCGTCTGCGCAGGGCAGCAGGTGTTCTTTGGCAAACCACCAGTTGAGCAGGGCAATGCTGGTGTCTGCTGCCCCTTCATATCCGCTTTCACGCCAGGCCTTGACCTTCCGGCGCAAGGCATGCACCAGGGGGGGAAGCAGTTTTTCATAACTCGATTCTCTTAAGACCTCGTCAGCCGGGAACCAGCGGACATCAGGAGACAGGATCACGTAGGGGGAGAAGGGAAAGTCGGGGTGGATGGCCATTACTGTTTACCCTCCGAATTTTTCATCTCGGCCAGGTTGGTAATGCCAGCGAATTCGGTGGCATTCTTTTCTTCCTCATATTTTGGAGGCCCGGAGTAATATCTCTGTTTCGGACTGGTCAGTTTGTCGGGAATGGTCGGATGCAGCAAGCCTTGCTCCAGTAGAGGGGTCAGAATTTCTTTGCGGAAATATTCCCGATGACTGATGCCGATCAACGCCTGAATCTCTTCTCTCGTCCTCGGACTAAGGCAAAATTCCAAGATCTCCGGAATCCGCTCGGCTTGCGCGGTGTCATGCGCGGTGTCTTGCGCGGTGTCTTGCGCGGTGTCTTGCGTGGACAGAGGAATAATGATCTTGAAGATGTCTTCTTCCAAAAGCTGCGGGTCGGCCCCGGAATAAATCCTGCCGTACTTGAAGAGTTTTCTGACCCCTGAACCCAGTTCATCGGCCCGGCCTATTTCCTTGAATACCTTGGCGATAACCGGATTTTTGGGGAACGGGGAAAAGTCTATGGGGCTGATGGGACCGTGCCCATGGGGTTTATTGCTGTTTTCCGTATAGACCCGGTGTCGCTCGATGATGAACTTGGCCGGGAAGGGGTTCAGGTATTCCCGATGGATCAGGATGTTTCCTGCCACTTCCCGAAAAATATGGTCTCGGATGCTGATCCGCTGGTCACGCTCCAGGTAAAATTTGTCCGGCAGATGTTTTTCCGCAAAGGCCATGAGCCGGTCATAGCTGTCGATCAGATTTGTCCGGATGTCGTCCCTGTCATCATAGCGATCCAGGTTTTCCCGGCGGACAATCGCATCGGTGCGGAAATGGGGCAGCACGGAAAGGATTACGTCGTCGTTACCGAATAAGAGCACCGCCGCCAAGGTAAACCCTTCCTTACCGGTTTGATAATCCTTCCGAAAGAGCTGGGAACTTTGCAACAGTTCGGAATCGTCCATCTCCAACCAGGGGTGTCCCGGACGCTGTATGCCGGCCAGTTTTCTAACCCTGGCGATGATATCATCCCGCAGATCGCCAAGGGTGACGTACGGATAGATTCTGTTTTCCGAATAGCTGGTCTGTTTGCGCAGAAAAAGATCGGACACCAGGGCGTTATTGCCGGTAATATCGAAATCGCCGTCCTCGTTCCGGTCGAATATTTTCCCATTACAGCGATGCACCTGGGAGCTTTCCGGAACATAGATGTACAGGATCTTCGTGTTGTCGATCGTGATCTCTTCGAGCGAGAGATAGCAGGAAGGGCTGATCTTCTGTGGATTATTGACTGCCGTGATAAAATCGGTTTTTATCTGCCTGACATGAGCATCGTCGATGCCGGTAACGGTCCCGTCATCGGCCACACCAAGAAGCAACTCACCGCCGGAACGGTTCAGGAAGGCGCATACTGTTTCGTAGACATCTCTATTCAGTGCCGTCCGGCAGGTCTTGAATTCGACACGCACCCCTTCGCCTTGGCTGACCAGGGCGTGGACCTTGGCGGTATTCATATCGTCACCCCGACAATCTTCATGGTGTCGTTGCCGAAGATATCCACCACCTTCACCGCCACCTTGTAGCGGCCCTTGACACATTCATGGAACGGGGTCTGCAGTTCCAGGCTGCGGTCTTTCTTGGTGCGGAAGGCCTGCCACTCGTTTTCGAAGATAAAGTCGCCGGTCCAGTGTTCCTCCAATTCGCCGGTTTCTTCATTTTTGAGGGTGATGAGCTCCCGTTTGGATTCAAAGTCAAAGTCCACCGACCAGTAATCGATCCAGTCGGTCCAATGGCCGGTCAGCACCTCGCGGGTAACCACGCCGTTTTTGTCCTTGATCACTTTCACTATCTGGCCCTGCTCAACCACCACCTTGTTCTTGCCGTTGGCAAGCGTCGCCGCCACATGGTCGATGGAATCCTGGGAGTAGAAGACCGAGAAATCGGTCAGTTCAACGGCGATGCTGTTTTTCTTGATATGGGGTTTGACCTCGATATAAGAGACATCGTGAAAGACCACCTGGTTCTTTTCCACCGCTCGTTTGTCGAACACATCACGAGGGATGTACTTCATGGCCAGATCAATACCCTTGTCCTTGGCCTCCTCCTGGATATTGGGGAACAACCCCATCTCAAATTCAAAGGCCAGCACATCCACCCGGGAGATACGTTTCTGGCGGCATTCAAGAATGACCTCCTCGACAAAGAGCCGGGTCACCGGCAGGTTCACCGGGCCGATGGCCACCATCCGCCCGGCCTTCTTGCCATGGAAGCAATTGAAATTATCCACCGGTTCGGCCCGGAAGGCGTGGAGAATCAGATCGAGAAAATGCTTTTCCTTGGCGGCAAGCTGCTGTTGTTTTTCCTCTTCGCGCAGGTTGGCGTTGACTCCGATATAGTGCTGGCGTTCGTACTTGCCAAGATTCAAGATCTCAAAGGCCCGCCAGTCTTTCTTGTCATTCTTCAACTGACGCTGAACGCCGATCAGCCGTTTTCTGGTGGTGTGGATGGCGAATTTACCGAGGTCGGAGACGATCCACTTGCGGCCCAATTTTTCGGCCACAGCCGCAGTGGTGCCGGAGCCACAGAAGAAATCGGCAACGATGTCGTTTTCGTTGGAGGAGGCCTTGATGATTCGTTCGAGGAGGGCTTCGGGCTTTTGGGTTGGGTAGCCAGTCCCTTGATTTGACGATGCCCCAATTCCAGTAATATTGTCCCATAATGATTGTATTGAAACACCAGCACCGTCATCCAAGTATTGTTTTTTTTGAGGAACAGTTCCGGGCGAGGTTTGAACGATAAGATTCTTGGCCATTAATTCTTTCATTGTAGTTTCACTGTAACGCCAATACCTGGTAATTCCCATTATCTCATATCTAGGATTACCTTTCGCCGCACCACCGGGACCTATCATACTTACGAGCCTATATCTTCTTCCTGTTTCGTGATCTGTGTATTTAAAAAACGAGTTTATATACTCATCTGAATAGGGAAGAAATACATTGTTGAAGGTATAAGCCGATGATTTTGCGTAAGCAAATATGGTATCAGTGTTTGCGCCCATATATTTACTGCCTTGGCCAATGTTGCCTTTTACCGTATGTGCACGTTTCCATGTTATCTCATTAATGAAATTTGTTGTGCCAAACACCTCATCCATCACAAGCCGAATATGACTATTCACCCGCCAGTCACAATGCACATAGATACTGCCATCCTCGGCCAGTAGATCCCGCATCAACACCAGCCGTTCGTAGATCATGGCAATGAATGAGTCGGCCCCCTTGCCCCAGGTATCCCGGTAGGCCAGTTCCTCCAGGACGCTGGGCCGCTTGGTAAAGGTGTCGCCGCCGATCTCGATATCCATGGAAAAATCCGCCCCCACGTCAAAGGGCGGGTCGATGTAGATCAGCTTGATGCCGCCTTGGCTTTCGATCTCCTCCCGCAGCGGCCCGTTCTTAAGCGAGGAGAGAATCAGTTTGTTGTCACCCCAGATCAGCTTGTTGGTCCAGCCCGCAAGCTGCCGTCCCCGGTGGTCGATATCAAAGAGACTCAACTGCATCTTTCTGCTCTTCTCCGGTCGCGGCTCATCCACCTGCTCGATCACCTGAAAGGGCAGCACCACATTGCAGACCTCACTGGTCTTGCCGTTCCAGAGCAACTCCACCTCCCGGTCGTCGTCAAACAGTAAAAACCGGTACTTTTCCGGCAAGGGTTTCCCCGCCTCAATCAGCTTGATGGCGTCGCGTTTCTCATTTTCCGTCAGTTTCATTCATTACCCTATATTTTCAACGGTGAAATCACCAGATTGTCTGGTGCGTTTTATTGTTGGAAATAAGTGTCATATTGGAGAAATCCCAGTCAATTCCATAATTTTTCCTCGGAGATAGCTAAAACTAGGGGATTCATTGTTGTTCACATCCATATGTGGTGTAATTTTCTCAGCCCATAAAGACTTCTCAGCCCCAATGGCTTGCCAACCCTTAGTTGAAAGTGCCGCTGAGCCACCTGGATAAATGGCATCAGCAAGTTTCTCCCATGTGCCACAAATGGAATCATTAGCATATGTGCTCAGAACAGCATCTTTTGCCTTTGGATATGCTTTCTTGAGCGCGGGAGTGTCGCCGAGAAACCAAGCTTCACCTTCCTCTATGGCAACACAAAAACGAGTTTTGGGCTTTGGATCACATGCTTTGAGGATCGCGCAGGTTGGCCGTGGTCATGGGGATCACGTCGGCCACGGGCGTCGGTTTCC
>VMSU01000239.1 GCA_013792005.1 Desulfobulbaceae bacterium | reverse complement strand
CCTTGTCGCCCTTGCCAACATCTTTGCAGTCAACGACCCACTGCTGGGGGCAGTCTTTTGGCACTTGCAGGCCACTGTCGACAATGGCCTGTAGCATTTTTGCCCTGAATACTTTTGCCAGCGCTTTGTGGCTGAAGAGATAGCCGGGATTCTTCACCCGCCACAGCCTCGTTTTCATGCAAATGCTTGCCCCTGGCATGACGACATGAATGTGCGGATGATAGTCAAGGGCTCTTGAATGGGTATGAATAATTGTGGTGAATCCCGCTGCTCCTCCTAGCTTTTTGTCGTTTCTGGTGAAGGTTTTCAGGAGATCCTGAACACAGGTGAACATCAGGGAATACATTGTTGTTTGGTTGTGCCAGGTAAGGTCCCTGAGCTGTTCAGGGAGGGTGAAGGTGATCAGGTAATATGGGGCCGGCAACTGCTTGCTTAACTGATTTTCGATCCATTGCTGATTTTCATGGTTCTGACAGTGTGGGCAATTCCTATGGCCGCAGGAGTGCGGGATATAGGTCCGTTCCCCGCACTGATGATCGGAGCATTGGGCCAGCATGTGCGGGCCATGCTCCTGTCTACATTGTTCCATGGCCTGAATGGCCTTTCTATGGCTGGGCAGGATAGACTTTTTGTATCGGTCAAGATAGCGGTCTTTGAATGTTTTGATGATTGAGGAGAGTAGAATCATTTGGCCTCTCCCCCTTGCATGTCGAAGGTGTTGATCAGTGAATTGATTGCCTGGCGAGCGTTGTTGCCGGTCTTGGCGGTCAGGTGGGTATATCTGGAGGTGGTCAGGATACTGACATGGCCCAGAATTTTTTGCAGTTCAACGAGATCGACTCCCGCCTCAAGCATATGAGTGGCATAGCTATGGCGTAATGAATGGCATGAAATTTTTTTTTAATGCCGAGCTGCTCGACGACACTCTTCATGGCGACCTGGATACCGCCCCTGTCGAGCGGTAGGTCGACAATAAGGGAAAAGGGGACAGATTTATTTTATCTTGCTGGGCGTTCGGAATCGCTTCACAGGCCGGCAGCACATCTCGGGTGTTGTAGAAATGGACGGTCTCTTTCAAGCTTTTGAATATGCCGTTGTGGCCGAAGGCCTTGACGAACCCCGAATCGGGACGTTTGTCGACATTGCGCAGGGTCGGCACCTTGTGCAACCCCTGGTTTGCCGGGGCGAAATGGGCAAGACGGGGCACAGTGGCGAGAAATCCGCCGAGGCCGGGATCCACCCAGGTGGCGCCGTCCGGATTGAATTCCGTCGGCATCTGATAGGTGGGATTGGTAGGGTTTTTGGGCAGTCCCAGGTTATCGTAGCTGAAATCGGTGAAAAGAGGAAAAGAGCCGTCTTCCCCCAGGGCGCTGGGGTGGCATTCGGAACACTTGGCCCGTTCTTTATCCGCAAAAAGCTGTAACCCCTTCAGTTCCTGTTTGTTGAGGGGATATTTCTGCGGACCGCGCAGGTAGTAATCGTACCTAGAGCTGAACGCATTGACTTCGGCGGATTTTTCGTAGGCCAGCAGGGCCTGGCCGATAGCGTTGTAGGCATTGACCACGTCTTCGCAAATGGCGTTGCCGAAATACCCTTTGAACTGATCACTGTAGGCCCCGATACACACCTTGCTGACGACCGTCGCCGGGTCGGGAAGGTTGTGCTCCACGGGGTTCAGAAACGGTCTCTGTGCCTGTTCCGCTACCGGTTCGCCCATCAGCCATCCAGTGGCCCGTCCATCCCAAAAAGTGCCTCCAATGAAAAGCTCTTCGTCCGTGTCGTAATACAGCACAGGGCTTGGGGGTGGCGTAGGCGGCGCTCGGTGGCTTGCGGTTGCCGAAACGGCTGTGGACTGCTCCGGGATAGACCGAACCGCCCTGGTTGATGTCGGAGCGTGGACCGGTCCAGCCGACGTCCGGATCATGGCAGGTGTCGCAGGACTGTCCTTCCGGATCTGACAGCGCTGTATCGAAGAATAGCATCCGCCCAAGTTGTTCGAGATCGTTGAGCTCCCGGGACTCGACCTGCACTCCTCCTACTTTTTGATTGTTCACACCTATGGCACAGCCGGCAAGAAGCAGAAACCAGCCCATCCAGATCATACTTCGCATAATAGACTTCCTTTATATGAAAGTCGGTCGACGCCTCTGACGGTCGGAGAGCTGAAATGACCAACTCTCATGGTTCGCTGAGGCTGGCCAATATGGTCCAGCCATGCTGGTTAGTATTTTAATAACGCCTACACTGAGTTGTGCCGGCCAAGTGCCGTGCCGTCTTCGGCACGGCCAGTAGCATGGGTGCGGAACGTTTTCTGTTGCGCACGCGGAGGGTTGCAACCTGGAATCACCGGTGCGCATGAAAGCCGCATTCAAACCCTTCGGGACTTCAACCTCTTCTGAAGAGATCCAATTTGCTGCCGAGGGCAAAGCGGAAACGGCTCATGCTTTGTCCTTACAACCCCCGCCGTTCGAACCAGCGGAGCAGGGCGACCCCGCCCAGCACCAGGGGGACGATGACCAGCCAGTGGTTCACGCCCAGGGCCTGGGGGATGGTTATTTTGCCGAAATCGCCCCAGGTGAGCACTGTCTGTTTCATGAGCGGATAGGCCTCGGCGTAGAGCCCGGCCCCCGCGAGCATCCCGGCAATTCCCCACGCGGCATCCCAGCGGCCTTCAGCAAGGGCGCCTGCCGAGGTTCCCGGACAGTAGCCAAGCAGGCCCCAGCCGAGACCGAAGCAAAGCCCGCCGATGATGTTGCCGCCCAGCACGGTTTCTTTGATGGAGAGTTTGGCGAGCCCCAGGTCCACAAGGAGATAGGTGCCCACCATGGCCACCAGCACGGTGGTGAGCATAAACTTCACGATAGTCATGTCGAGCAGGCGGAGCGCGCCGATCTGCCGGTCGTAGCGCAGCACCCGCCCTTTCTGGAGAAGAAACCCAAAGAGAATGCCGGTGATGAGCCCATAGGCAAGTTCTTTCATCGTTCGTTCCTCCCCCCGTAAAGGATCCGGGCCATGAGGATGCCGCCTAGGAAAAAACAGCCCAAAGCTACAAAACCGCTTACCGCCAGCTGGAGCGAACCGCTCAGCCCGTGCCCGCTCGGACACCCGTCCGCAAGCCGGGCGCCAAACATGGCCACGACGCCGCCGGCAAATGCGACCGTCGCGCGTTTGCCGTGGCTGGGGCCGAAGCGCTGCTCCCACATGTCCGGCAGGGCTTGCCAGCGGAAAGAACCATCGGTGAGGGAGGCCACCAAAGCGCCGAGGAAGATGCCCACGACGAACAGCCACTGCCAGTCGATCTTGGGCGCGGTCTTGACAAAATACTCCAGGCCAGCCAACCGCTCGGCAGCGAAGAATCGCTCAATAAAACCGGTGGCGCGGACAAAGGTTGTGGAGGCTCCCAGGTATTTACCCGCCGCCCATACCGAGCCGATGCTGACCAAGCCTGCCAGGGCGCCAGCAAGATAGGGATTCAATGGAACGCCTTCATCTGTCGGTCTCATCGCTTTTCTCCTGTTTTTCGGATAGGGTCAAACTGACAAAATACTCTATTTTTATCAAAATATAAATGAGGAATTTCAAGGTTGTCAATAGATAAATTGTCGCACCTTAATACTTGATGGCGTCGCAAAAAGTCCGATCTACTGCGTTGCGTGGCGGTTTTTCTCATCCGGCATACCATATGTATCGCCTCAATCGCAAAACACACCCCGCGCCTTGTATGTCGGCCCTTTCGGAGTCTCGCGGGCTCGCATACCTGCTTAGCCATCCCGTGACTTTTTGCGAGGTCATCATACTTGCTGCAATTGCATAGGGATCAAAATAGCGTGAGGTGCCTACTGTTTTCTGTTCCGCACGAGGATGGTTGCAACCTGGCAACACCGGTGCGCATGAAAAAAGCATGCTTCACCTTCGAGAGAGTCCTCTTAATTCAAGCCCATTTCGCTGAGGTTCAGATGTCAGTGTCCTTCTGGCATCGACACTTTCAGACCTGTGGTATCTGATTTACTGAAAAGGTTTGCTCTATGGTTAACCAGGAAACCGACGTCGGCATGGATCAAACCGTCTTGACCCTAGGTTTTGCTCAGCGTGCTCCGAACTATAAGAGGGACGACCTTCTGTTCCATGACTTGGGGAGGCTCAGAACGAATGCATCGCAAGTCGGCTCCATCCAAGTGATCTATGCCGGTAAGACCCATCCCCGCGTTCAGGGGGATGGAGCTCATCACGAGGATGTTCGAGGCATGGGAGATCCTCGGCAAAGATGTGAGGATCGTCTATGTGGAGGAATATTATATGGAGCTAGGATGATTAATGACCGCTGGTTTTGGCATCAGGCTGAATACCCACGGAGCCTTCCCTTGAAGCCTCTGAGACCTGCGGCATGAAGACGTCCTTAGATGTTTCAACCTGAGCGTGTTGGGAGGTTGGTGGATCGAGTGGCACCTTGAAAGGTTGATCGGCGGGGCTATTGGTGAGAATCGAAGTGCGCTGCAGAAAGCAACAACCGCTCCCAAGGTGCCGCATCCCTTCATGACAAACTGGAGTGGGCCATCATTCCCTTTTCTATCGTGACCGGGAACGATTCATCGACATAATGGTGTATTCCATCGCCTTCAACGGATCGCTCCGTAATTCTCGATCAGATGGCGCATGCGTACGTGCTGAATGCTTATCTCTGACTTTCAATAATGTCCTGTCACTTAATTGGTATTGTTTTATGAATTATAGCAATTGAGAGCTGGTTTTCCTTGACAGAGGAGATGACGGGGCACTATATTTGGTCCATTGCTCTCAGCACCACTAACCGCTATCTGGTGCATCGTTTATATGAAAGTCTGTCGTTGTCTCTGGCGGTCGGAGAGCTGAAATGACCAACTTTCATGCTTCGTTAAGGCTGGCTGATATGCTCCAGCCATGCTGGTTAGTTTGAGCGCAAGAATCATTAAGAATGAACTCAAACCCAGCAAGGGTATTTAGGCTGACCGCCTTTCCGCCAGGGCTCCAAGGTGGCAGCTGATGACGACCTCAACCTGGGGGCCATCCAACGCAATGACCCCCAGGTAATGATGTTTAATTGTTCACTTAACAACAGGAGGAAACTTTATGACTGAGGAGAGTAGGTGTCCAGTAACGGGCAGAACCAGTAAGCCAGTCGCCGGTGGTGGCACATCGAACCGAGATTGGTGGCCGAAGCTGTTGAACCTTGATATTCTGCACCAGCATTCCGCCAAATCCAATCCGATGGGAGCGGATTTTGACTACAGAGAAGAATTTAAGAAACTCGACCTTGCTGCAGTGAAGAAGGATCTGTATGCGTTAATGACCGACTCGCAAGACTGGTGGCCTGCTGACTGGGGTCATTACGGGGGTCTCTTTATCAGGATGGCGTGGCACAGCGCCGGCACGTATCGTATGGGCGACGGACGCGGCGGGGCTGGGTCCGGATCCCAACGCCTTGCGCCGCTTAACAGCTGGCCGGACAATGTAAACCTCGACAAGGCGCGACGATTACTTTGGCCGATCAAGCAGAAGTACGGCAGAAAAATTTCCTGGGCCGATCTGATGATCCTCGCCGGCAACTGCGCCCTTGAATCCATGGGCTTTACGACATTCGGCTTCGCCGGAGGGCGTGAGGACGTTTGGGAGTCGGAAAAGGATATTTATTGGGGCGCGGAGGACAAATGGCTTGGGGACCAGCGTTATAGCGGCGAACGGAACCTTGAAAATCCACTCGCTGCCGTGCAGATGGGCTTGATCTATGTCAACCCGGAAGGGCCGAACGGTAAGCCGGATCCGGTTGCCTCCGGCCGCGACGTTCGAGAGACTTTCGCACGCATGGGTATGAATGACAAGGAGACTGTTGCGCTTGTTGCGGGCGGGCACACGTTTGGCAAATGTCACGGAGCCGGCCCTGCCTCGCATGTGGGCCCTGAGCCTGAAGGCGCCCCCATTGAAGAGCAAGGGTTCGGCTGGAAAAGCAGCTTCAGAAGCGGCAAAGGGGGCGATACGATCAGCAGCGGGATCGAGGGTGCCTGGAAGCCGAACCCGATCAAGTGGGATATCGGCTATTTGAAGGTGCTTTTCAAGTACGAGTGGGAGTTGGTGAAGAGCCCGGCGGGCGCGAATCAGTGGCTGGCCAAGGACGTGGCTGATGAGGACATGGTAGTAGACGCGCACGACCCGTCGAAGAAGAGCCGGCCGATGATGACTACGGCTGACCTCTCGTTGCGCTTCGACCCAATCTACGAGCCGATTGCGCGGCACTATCTGCAGAACCCCGAGGAATTCGCGGATGCTTTTGCCCGGGCGTGGTTCAAACTGACCCATCGTGACATGGGTCCGCGTTCCCGTTATCTTGGCACTGAGGTCCCGGCAGAGGATCTGATATGGCAAGACCCGCTCCCTGCGCTTGATCATAAGTTGATCGAGGGGAAGGACATCGCAGAGCTCAAGGGCAAGATACTTGCCTCAGGCCTGTCGATCCCGCAACTGATCTCAACTGCTTGGGCCTCGGCATCCACCTTCCGTGGCTCCGATAAGCGTGGCGGTGCCAACGGGGCCCGCATTCGTCTCGCCCCGCAGAAGGATTGGGAAGTCAACCAGCCTGACCATCTGGCGACTGTGCTGAAGACCCTGGAGGGAATACAACACCATTACAACAATACCCAATCCGGAGGGAAGAAGGTTTCACTTGCCGATGTGATTGTCCTGGGTGGGTGCGCTGCTGTCGAGGAGGCTGCGAAGAAGGCGGGTCACGAGATAACAGTTCCCTTCACGCCGGGACGCACGGATGCGTCTCAGGAACAAACCGACGTGAAGTCATTTGCCGTACTCAAACCGGCAGCTGACGGGTTCCGCAACTACCAAAAATCCAAATTCGCCGTATCGGCAGAGGAACTACTGGTAGATCGGGCGCAACTGATGACGCTGACCGCTCCTGAGATGACGGTTCTCGTTGGCGGTATGCGCGTATTGAACGCCAACTTTGGACAGTCCAAGCATGGCGTCTTCACCAAGCGGCCAGGGACGCTTACCAATGATTTCTTCGTGAATCTGCTCGACATGAGTACAACGTGGCAGGCAAGCTCGGGCGATGAAGATGTGTTTGAGGGGCGAGATCGTGTGAGCGGCGAACTCAAATGGACCGGCACCCGTATCGACCTCATCTTTGGTTCTAACTCCCAACTCCGGGCCTTGGCTGAAGTCTACGGATGTGCGGACTCCCAGGAAAAGTTCCTGCACGACTTTGTTGGGGCGTGGAGCAAGGTCATGGAACTTGACCGTTTTGACCTGGCCTGATCGGCGTTGCATCTTTCCTGGCGTTTCTGACTCAACGACGAAAAAAGGGCAGCTACCCCATAAAGATAATCGCGACCTGCTGTTTGTACACGTCTCATACGGAGGAAAAAAATGAAATCAAGAGTATTCTTAGGTAGTTTGATTGTAGGAGGTATTTTTTTGGCGACAGGGAGCAGTATGGCTGCTGACGAAAAGGGAAAGGAGACGATTACCCTTAAAGGGGGGATTGAGGGTTCGATCACATTTCCCCACGGTCGCCATCAATCAATGTTTGTTGACTGCAAGCCCTGTCACGATGTTTTTCCCAAAGAAGCCCACGTGCTTGACAAAATGATGGCCGAAGGAAAGATGCAAAAAAAAGTTGTCATGGACATGTGCAAAAAATGCCATGCTGACTTAGCGGCAAAGGGGCAGAAAGCAGGCCCAACTGCGTGCAAGGGCTGTCATCAAAAATAAGGCGGAAAGTAGTTCTTACCCAAAAAAGGATAAACGTTGCCTGCTGGTGGTCGCGTTTATCCTTTTCTCAGTGGTGTCCGGTTAAAAATTTGCAGGTACATTTTTTGTATAAAATAATCCCCTTGTATGATGAATCCGTTACTGTCGTGATGACAGGAACATAAATACTAGCCGAAGGCAAGGGCGTCCTCGCGAGGAGGGGTCTGAAGGAAGCCGGAGTGCAGGTAAGCGAGCTTGCAAGACTCCGGAAAAAAAATGGGGACAGATCTATTTTATCGGCAGCCCTGCCGAACCCGTCGCGTAAAGCCGACGCCGGGAAGCTGCTTTCTTCGAGCCAAGTACATTGGCGGCGCGGCTTAGCTTATCGGTTCAGACTGTAGAAAAAGTTAAAAATGCTTCAATAAACACTCCAAATCTAGCAATTTACCTGCAGTAAACAGTAACATGACAGCTTAACCAAGCTTAAGAGACTGCAGAAATGGCCAGATATAAACCAAACAAGATCAGACAGGGGAAATTCATCTCAATTTTTTTTGAGGATCAGATCATCCCCGGAACCTTCGAGTACACCCTCAACCGGCTCATTGACCAGGAGTTGGATCTCACCATCTTTGACAAGCGATACAAGAACGATGAGACCGGGGCCACAGCCTATAACCCGAGGGCTCTGCTGAAAGTCATACTCTTTGCCTATTCTCGTGGCATAACCTCCAGTCGCCAGATCGCCCGTTGCTGTGAAGATAACGTAATTTTCATGACGTTGAGTGGTGATACTCGTCCTCATTTCACCACTATCGCCAATTTCGTTGCCACCATGGACAAGGAGATCACGCCTTTTTTCCGTGATGTGTTGCTGATGTGCGACAACATGGGATTAATCGGCAAGGAGATGTTCGCCATAGACGGCTGCAAACTGCCGAGTAATGCTGGCAAGCAGTGGAGCTGAACCAAGGCGGAACTGGAAAAGAAAGCGGTTAAGATTGAGGCTGCCATCGACCGGATAGTGGAGAAACATCAAAGTCAGGATGCCAGCGGCGACGACGGTGTTGCTGAGAAGGAAAGCCAATATGTCGAGAGCCTGATGAAGCAGGTGGCCAAGGTGAAAACTTGGTTGGCCAAGAATGACGACAAGTTGGACAAGACAGGCAAGGCCATTAAGAGCAATATTACAGATAATGACTCAGCCAAAATAAAAACCTCCCATGGGGTGATTCAGGGCTATACCGGGGTGACCACGGTGGACAGCACACATCAGGTGATTGTTCATGCCGAGGCATATGGCCAAGGGCAGGAGCACGATCTGCTGAAACCGATGGTTGATGGAGCGCGCGAGAATTTTCAACAGATCGGCAAGGATCACGATGTCTTTGCCATAGCGAAATTGAGTGCTGACAGTGGTTTTCACTCAGAAGAAAACATGAAGATGCTCTCATTGAGCGGGATCGACGGCTACGTGGCCGACAATCTCTTTCGCAAGCGAGACCCTCGTTTTGCCGATAGCGACAAATACAAGGAAAAGCATCGGAAAGAACGTGCAATACTTCACTCCAAGCGAGGTCTGTTCAGCACCAAGGATTTTATCTTTGCCGATGATCTCTCCCATTACATCTGCCCGGCGGGTAAGAAACTCTACCGGAGCGGCGGTAATGTGACGGTGAGGAATTTTAAGGCAACGAAATTCAAAGGACCGAAGTCTGCCTGCGTTGGTTGTGCGCTTCGCAGTCAATGCCTCCGCTATCCGGAACGAACAGAGATCCGGCAGGTGGCGTATTTCCATGGTAGGAGTGAGCAGGGAAAGAAGACTTTCACAGAAAGAATGAAGCGCAAGATCGATTCATCCGTAGGACGAGTGCTGTACGGGATGCGGTTGGCGACGGCAGAACCTCCTTTCGCCCATATCCGGCACATTATGGGCTTGGATAGGTTCTCTCATCGAGGCAAGCGCAAAGTGAACACGCAGTGGAACCTATTCTGTATCGTGCACAACATGAAAAAGATCCATCGATTCGCGGATGGATTTGCATAGAACGAGCAAGACATGAAAAAATGTCTCGATTGAAGCCCCGGATCGCCCTGCAAAGAGCAGAAAAGGCAAGTTGAGGCAGAGCAAAATTAACAGAGACTAAAAGAATCCGCAATGCAAGCCGACCCGGCTCAAAAAATGAGCTTGTCCGGCGAGGGAACGGTGCGGAGAAAGGGGTTTTTCTACAGTCTCGTTGGGCGGGGCATGTGGCCACCATCCGGTAAAGTCAATTGCTGACATGTCACAAAGTGGGTAAAAAAATATTGACAACGATGCAACTATATATTAGTTGCAACCTTGCTTTTCTCATGGTAGGATTTAATGTCTAAAAAAGAAAAACTTTTGGCAAAACTTTGTGCCACTCCATCACCTAAGGATTTTTCTTGGGACGACCTCATTACGCTTATGAGAAGCTTTGGCTTTAAAAACTCATGCGGGGGAGGGTCTCACTATATGTTTGAGCATACAAGTGGTTTCCGTTTCAGAATGTCCAAAACACACCCATCAGGAATACTGAAATCTTATCAGATTCACGACGCTAAAAACGCACTTAAATATATAGAGGTAATTCCATGAATAATCTTTCATTCAAAGGATATACTGGCACAATAGAAGCCAGCATCGAAGATGATTGCTTGCATGGCAAAATTCTTTTCATAGATGACATTATTACCTACGAAGGGAATACCGTTCACGACATTAAAGCCTCTTTTGAAGAAGCAGTTGACCACTATCTTGCATATTGTCAAGAAACGGGAAAAGCTGCCAATAAACCATATAGCGGCACTTTCAACATAAGGGTCGGACAAGAACTTCACAGAAAAGCTGCTGAGGCAGCTTATTACCGTTCCATTACATTGAATGAATTTATTGTTCAATCAATTCAGAAAACAATAGAACAGAATGGAATACTTAAAGTTGAGCATATTCACCAACACAATATAATTATTACCGACAATAAAACTGTATCAACAGTTGTTAATACTACCGAACAACAACCGCTTGCTTGGGGGTCATTAAATGCAATCAACTGATAAAGATCAAAATCTTGTAGCTGATTTTTCTCTTATCGAATTAACAAAAATACTTATAAAGAACCAAGGAATTCATGATGGTCTTTACAATCTTGCTGTTCAATTTCAATTTGCTGTTGGAGCTATAGGCCCTTCTCCTGACTCAATATGTCCTGGTGCCATGATTGGTTTATCCCGTATAGGGTTGGCAAAAATAGAGGTAGAAAAAGAAAATATTAATACTGTTAATGCAGCAACAGTTAACCCAGAACCTAAGAAGAGGGCTAAAAAAACTAAAGATGCAAGCTAGATGTCCAACCAGTAAGGATTGAAGCGACCTGCAAGGTCACTTCAATCCTTTGTTCAAGGCCGCGGGGGTGCCTCTGCCGATGAACAAGGTGCACCTACCTATTAATAGGGGATTGCTTCGAGGGGGCTCTCTTGGGGGACGAGCGATAAGGAAAAAAGGGGCTCAAACGGGACGGGTGAGATCACTTTTGAAACGAACTTCATCATCCAATGAGTGGGAAATGATCGCCATGCGCCCTATGTAAGTAAGCGACCGATACGCGGACGACTGACAATTTCTCCGTCCTCTGCCAAATCCAACTTAATGCGCCATGTGCCATAAACTTTGCGGTTTATTTCGAAAACTGTTTTTATCTTTTGGCCAACTCGCTTATCGGCGACACTACGAAGACTTTCTGGCCATTCCAGCCAGTGATAGTAGCCGTTACGGGAAACGCCAAAAACCGAGCACATCAGGCCGACTCGAAATTCTTTGTTGTGCTGTTGAATAAAAGCGTACTTCACGCCATGCTTCTCACAAAGTACGCTGCGGCCTTTTTTAGGATATCTCGCTCCTCCTTCAAACGGCGAGTCTCAAGGCGGAGACGCTTCACTTCATCATATATGTGTTCATCAGCCACTGTTTCACCATAATTTTTAACAGGACGATGAAACTGGCCAATCCATGTATATAACGTGTTTTTGTTCACCCCGAGTTCTTTTGCGGTCTGGGAAATTGGATGGGCACTCTCAACGGCTAATTTCACTGCTGACTCTCGAAATTCAGCTGTATATTCGACAGGTTTCTTTTTCTCACTCATTTAGACACACCTCCTTAGGTTGGGGCATCATTCATACCCGATGTTGTGTGTCCAGAAAAGTATAACCTCTTCACATTTGCTTGAATCGAAAAAGGAGACTTTTACCATGGAAATTTCAATCACCTATTGCGCGCAATGAAACTACCTACCAAAGGCTTCCAGGTTGGGAGAACAACTGGCAGAAAAATGCAACGCAAAAATCGAACTTATCGCCGGGTCCGGTGGAGTTCTTGATGTGTATGTCGATGGGATGGAAATTTTTTCAAAAAAAAAGGTCGGCCACTTCCCATCCGCAGAGGAACTCTATACTCTCATTACTCTTGACCGCTCCTAAAATGATGCTGTTCAGCTTCTGGATTTGAATCGATGTCATTAATCTCTCTATCTCTACTGGACAGCAGTACAAATATCGTTGAGACGTGGTCTCTCATTGAAAAGAAAACCTTTCGCATCGGTCGAAGCAAAGGGAATGACATCATTCTCGATAATTCATGGGTCTCACGGCAGCATGCAATGCTGCAAATTGAAGAGAACAACACAGTAAATATCATCGATTTAGGTAGCGCAAACGGCACCATGGTCAACGACCAAAGGGTTTATGCCCCTGTGCCGCTTAACTCAGGAGACACTATCAATATCGGCGGCAAATCTTTATTGATCTTCAATCAAGACACTCCTGCTGATTATAATTATAAACTTGATTTCACTGATGACCAAACAGTAGCTTTTATTTCCAAAGCCTGGATAACCGTTTTAATTTGTGATATCCGACGTTTCACCACCCTCTCCGAACAGATTGGTGATCAAAAAACATCAGAGATTATCAAGACATGGAGTCAACAAGCCAACGACATTATCAAACGTTATCATGGCCGTGTCGACAAATTCATCGGCGATGCTGTCATGGCGATCTGGACCGAAGTCCAATCCCCCGGACACACTGTCAATCAAGCATTACACTGCGCAGCCCATATAGCTGCAATGACTACTGAACTTGGTGAAACACATAACGATCTGCCCTGGAAGTTAGCGATAGGTGGGGCGATCAATACCGGCGAAGCGGCAATTGGAAACATTGGCGTGGATGGCAACCGAGACCATACGGTCATTGGTGATACTGTCAATGTTGCCTTCAGACTGGAAGACTTAACAGAAAAAGTCGGCAAGGATCTGTTGCTTGGCAACGACGCAGCCTCCTTGCTTGATCCGAAGCTACTCGCGGCTTATTTCTCTCCCTGCCAACATCAAATCAAGGGCAAAACAATTCCAGTAACCGCTTTTGGCTGTACCTTTGACCAATTAAAACAGTATCTTCTTCATCAACCATCCTAAAAGGCTATCCTCTGTCTCCAAAAAGGGCCGAGCCAACCCTTACGACCGTAGCTCCTTCTTCAACAGCAACTTCATAATCACCAGACATCCCCATGGACAGACCAAGAGGATGTGCCACTACGCCACGTTGCACCAGGCCATCAGCCAATTCCTTCATCTGACAAAAATAGATCCGACTGGCTTCAGGATCAGGATTATAGGGTGGCATGGCCATTAATCCCGCCAAATGAAGGTGGGGACATTGTAAAACCCCGATCACAAGTTGATCGACCTGTTCCGGTAACACCCCAGATTTCTGCACTTCTCTTCCGATATTGACCTGGAGATAAACAGGCATGATCTTCCCCAACAGTTCAAGTTGTTTTTCAAGACCAAAAGCAATCTTTAATCGATCAATCGTCTCAACCACGTCAAATATTTCAGCAATCACTTTCAATTTATTCGACTGAATCCCACCGATAAAATGCCACACAACTTTCGGTAGCAAAGCAATTTTATCCACGGCCTCCTGCAAATAATTTTCTCCAAAAACACCCTGACCGGCAGCTATCGCCTCACGCAAACGAACCTCCTCAACCCGCTTAGTGACAGCAACCAAAGTAATAGCTGCAGGATCACGCCCAACTCGCTCAGCAGAACGAGCAATGTTTTCCCGAACCAAACCAATCTGTTTTTCAATAGAAATCATAAGTGAGACTCCAGCTGAAACAACCTCATGGCATTCTCCGATGTCTGTCGGGCTACCTCTTCAGGTGTAATGCCTCTTAATTCAGCAATTTTTGCAATCGCATACAACACATAGGCTGGTTCATTACGTTTCCCTCGGTATGGAACCGGTGACAGATACGGGCCGTCTGTCTCAACGAGTAAAGTATCCAAAGGGATCAGACGAGCCACCTCCTGCAGCATATCGGACTTGGCAAAAGTTACAACACCCGTAATCGATAGATAAAATCCAAGACCAATAACCTCCTTTGCCAGTTCCATGTCACCGGAATAGCAATGCATCACCCCCCCCTTCGGAAAAGGACCTGCTCCAACTAGAATCTCCATAACATCGCCATGTGCCTCTCTGTCATGAATAATCAACGGCAGCTCAAGTTCCTTTGCCAATTCGACCTGCCGCCGAAAATGCCTGATCTGCACATCTCTGGGGGCATAATTCCGGACATAGTCAAGGCCAATTTCGCCATAGGCCTTGACCTTAGGGTGCAGAGCAAGTTCAGCTATCTGCTGATAATCAGATTCCTTGGCGTCAGCAACATGATGAGGATGAATACCCACCGATGAGTACACTCCAGGAAACTCGTTTGCCAAGTCCAGAGCTGCCCTTGAACTTGGCAAATCAATGCCCACCGAAAAGATAAATTTTACCCCGGCAGCGTCAGCCCTGGTCACCACCTCACGATAATCGTCATAATCAGTCATATCTAAATGACAATGGCTGTCAAATGCAAAGGCTCTGTTTCCAAGTTGAGGCAAAGGAATAATTTTTTTATTTTTTGATGTCATATAATCCTGCTACTCATGTAAAACTCGTAAATGTTCACCGGGCACCCCATCTGCTTCACAGTCTCGCAAACTCGCTTAGCTGTTAGCGGCCTGCTCATGTGCAACTAGCACACTTCGCAGACCGCTTTATTGACCGACGAAGCGGGTCAATATAAATCACGCAGGTAAGCGACCGTAGGGAGACTCCGGCTGGGGCACCCGGTAAACGTTTACAGT
>VMSU01000238.1 GCA_013792005.1 Desulfobulbaceae bacterium | reverse complement strand
TACGTTATCTTGAAAAGTCGAAGGGGGTGTTGAAAACGCTCTCAGGTACTCTCGTCAATTTGCGATTTGCTCAGTAACATTCGCCAATATGGTAATTCTTATGATCATGCATGGACACCATAAGTTTGACATTACGAAGAGACATTCATTACAGTCAACTGACTACCCTAGGGCCAATGGGCTGATTTGTCCGGCATCCTCTGCCAGCCAACGACTTCCAGCCTCCTGACTCAGCTCGATTTGTTCATGTCCCAGCCAAGATCGCCGGAATGGACTTGATTTCTATGGAGGGTTAGGATATCACTTTGATAAGTGATTGAAAGTTACACCTATCTTTTTTAAAGTTGTGAATTCGACTTGGTGGTAGGAGAGCCTGTCAAGACTAAGAGTATAAGCAAAGTGAGGCTTTTTTACTCATTTTCTAAAGTTATCTCCACAGCTCAAGAATCACACTAAAATATATGCTAAACACGATTAAAATCAAATCATTCAAGTCACTTGAAGAGGTCGGTGTTGATCTCGGCCTGGTCAATGTCTTCATCGGCGCGAATGGTAGCGGGAAAAGCAATCTTCTGGAAGCCATCGGCGTGCTCGGTGCCGCCGCTAATGGGCGCGTCGACGATGAAGCCTTGCTACGACGTGGTGTTAGGCCAGGACTCCCAGCTCTCTATAAATCCAGTTTTACAGGTAGTCGGCAACCCGAGGCGATTCGATTCACCGCCTCCAATAAAGGCGCTTCCTATTCGGTCGGACTTTTCAACCCCCTGAACAAACCGGAACCCGCCTAGCGCTTCAAACATGAATTGCTGCAAAAGGGGAATGAAAAGCTCGTCGGGCGTTCCCCAAGTTTAATGAAACGTCTTGATCCCACCGCTGGTTACGCCGCTCTAAAGGCCGTAGAACTCTCTACAGAAAGTCTGGCTGGCAGTCTTCTAAAAGAACTGAGACAGTTCGCGATCTGCTCCCCTGACACTGCGACGTTGTGCGGACTGGACGCTGACCCTCAAAGCCGTGAGCCGGTCGGTTTGAGCGGCGGTCGCCTTGCCGAGGCGTACAAAGATGTCTTGGCGGGGCTTCCTATGCCCGACCAAGTGAAACTTCGTGTGTCAGTACTTAATTTGATCGATTGGGCAAACGGTTTGGGCACAGCAGGTCCGGATTCGGTGCCGGTGTCAAAGAACATACCGCAACCGACCCGCATCATGCGCTTTCGGGATCGTTTTATGGTTGAGGGTAGAGATTACTTTCCGGTTATGATGCCAGTGAAGGGGCTCTCTACGTCCTATTTATGATGGTCCTTGTTCATCATCCACTATCTCCACCCGTTTTTGCCGTCGATAACTTCGACCATGCGCTCAATCCCCGCTTGGCAAAGGCATTGACCCGTAATCTCTGCACCTGGGCAACTGAGCTCCGAGATCGACAACTTCTCCTTACTTCTCATAACCCTTTGGTGCTAGACGGTTTACCACTGAGGAATGATGCTGTTCGTCTTTTCACTGTCGAGCGGAGCAACCGAGGAAAAACCGTTGTCAGCCGCGTAAACATCAGTGATCAGCTTCTTCAAAAAGCAGAAGAAGGCGTACCTCTATCACAGCAATGGGTTATGGGCACTTTTGGCGGTGTGCCTACGAACATCTGATGAAGTACATCTACTTCGTTACCGAAGGTATCACGGATAAAATCGTTATTGAGGGGCTTATCGATTGTTGGTTGGATGGGGAAGATTTTATCTCCCGATCCATCCAGCCACCATCGTCTGACTATGCTGATGGTCTGTCGGCTAATCTTTCCGAAGGCTGGAAAGGTGTTTGTAATTGGTGCGCAGGGGAACGAATGGTCGGCCCTGCTGGGCGCGATGAAGCAATCAAAAATGCTGATTGCCTTATCGTGCATATTGATGCCGACGTTGTGACGGATCCCGAATTTAAAGCTCCCCCTTTGACGGACCTTGCCCCCCAGCTAGAGATGCATGTGACTGGATACGCAATCACCTCGCCTCATTGTTTGGTGGAACTTTGCCCGAAAATATTGTTTTGTGTGTTCCCTCACAAGATCTGGAAGCGTGGGTCCTTTGCGCTCTCCATCCTGACGTGGCTGATGAGAACGCCCCCATCGAATGTAGGCCAGAACCTGGGTCGCTGCTCGTTCAGAGGGTACCACATTGCCTTGTCCGACGTAAGGAAGGTCGATTAAAAAAAGAAACGCGTCGTTACCAGGAAAGCTTGTCAAGCATTGTGGCGGGATGGTCGCATTGCACGACGGGAATACCGCCTCGTTGTCCCGAGGCCTTTCGCTTCGAGGATGAGTTCAAGCGTACCGTTTTGTAAAAGAAAAGTTGTAGCCACTCCGTTAAGATTTCATCTAAGTGTCAAAATAAACTGGTTACTCCCGCAACTAAAGATTACTTCCGCACATCATTCCATTTCTCCACCTCACCAAACCGGATCTGCCTACTTGTACATCAACCCACTTCAAGCCGTGAGAGGCCAATTTTTTAACCGTAAACCGGGTACTGATTGCCGTCAACTGGAGTTTTTATCTTCATGCAAGAAGGTGGGGTCAGGATTTTTTGTGAATTATTTCAGTGAGGCGGTTAGCAAGGGTTTGATCGAGATTTTTGAGAGTGGTGAGTTGTCGATCAACGGCCACGTGATCGCGTAAGCGGTGAGCGATCAGACCGAGGCTGAATTGGGCCTTGACGTGGTGGGGCTTTCTGGAGATGATTTTGTACAGTGGCGCCATGGCCCGTTCCATTTCACCCCGGTGGAAATAGGCGACCGCCATTTTGTAGAGAACGTTTACGTTGTTCGGATCGCAGGAGTGTGCGCGTTTTAGAACGGCCTCGGCATCTTCGTATCGTTCTAGTTGAATATAGGCAAGACCTAACATGCCTAAGACCGTTCCGGTCGCCTCCGTCTTATCGATAACCCGTTCAAAAGCGGCTACCGCTTCCTGCCATTTCCCTAGCTTTCCCAGGCAATAGCCAATGTCATACCAGTATGACCATCGGTCAGGTTCCTCCTGCACGGCCCGTTCAAAAAATGTCAGCACCCTGCGATATTCCTCAGGACCCAAACGATTTGTTAATTGTGCTGCTGTCATAGTGTTAATGGTAACGGTCACTCAGCTGCTGAATCTATCGGTAAAGTAGGGTTTCAGAATTTCCGGGATCGTTATTTCGCCATTTTCCTGTTGATAATTTTCAAAGATGGCGGCAAGGGTCCGCCCCACGGCCAGGCCACTACCGTTTAAGGTGTGAACCAGGTTGCTTTTTCCTCCGGCCTGGGGACGGTAGCGGATGCCGCCTCGTCGTGCCTGAAAGTCAGCGAAGTTGCTGCAGGATGAAATCTCCCGGTAGGTGTTTTGGGCTGGCATCCAGACTTCGATATCGTAAGTCTTGCTGGATGAGAACCCCAGATCTCCACTGCACAAAGCCACTACGCGGTAGGGCAGTTCCAGCAGTTGCAGCACCTCTTCCGCGTCGCCAAGCAGGGATTCAAGTTCAGCGGCAGATGTCTCGGGAGTGGTGAACTTGACCAGTTCCACCTTGTCGAATTGATGTTGCCTGATCAGGCCTCGGGTATCTTTACCGTAGGAGCCTGCCTCCGAGCGGAAGCAGGGGGTATAGGCTACATATTTAACGGGCAGTTCCTTTTCGGCTAAGGTCTCGTCGCGGTGGAGATTGGTGACCGGCACCTCGGCGGTGGGGATCAGATAAAGGTCCCAACCTTGGGCTCGGAACAGATCCTCCTCAAATTTCGGAAGTTGACCGGTGGCGGTCATGGAGGCGCTGTTGACCAGAAAAGGTGGCAGCACCTCTTGGTAGCCGTGTCTTTGGGTGTGAAGGTCGAGCATGAAGTTGATCAAGGCCCGCTCCAGGCGCGAGGCCATCCCCTTGAGCACGGCAAAACGGGCGCCGGAGAGTTTGGCTGCCCGGTCAAAATCAATGATGCCTAACTCCTCCCCCAGTTGCCAGTGGGGCTTGGGAGTGAAGTTAAATGTCGGTGGGTGGCCAATTCGTTTGATTTCAAGGTTGTCTCGGTCGTCGTTGCCAAAGGGGACAGAGTCCTGGCAAAGGTTGGGGATCTCCATGACAATGTCATTGAGGTCGGCTTCGATAGTGGCCAGGCGCTGTTCGAGTTCCTTGATCTGGTCGCCAACTGCTCGCATCTCAAGAACCAGACTTTCAGCATCCTGCTGCTTGGCCTTTAACCCGGCTATCTGTTGAGAGACGGTCTTGCGGGTATTACGCAGGCCTTCGACCTCGGTGAGTAGTTGACGGCGTTCCTGGTCGATGATCACGAAGCGGTCTATCTTGCTGCCGTCGTGGCTGCGATAGAGCATTTTTTTCTTCACTAATTCAGCATTTTCGCGAATGAATCGTAGTTCAAGCATAAGTTTCCTTTGGGGTAATCGGCAGTGAGTAGGGGTTCAGTGAGTTGAAGTTTTGTTGCCGGCGATCAGAGCATAAAACATATAAAGGTAGTACTTATTTAACCCATTTTGCGGTGGGATTTCAAGGGGGTTTGCGGCAGAAATCTCTTAAAGTGGTTTGGATTCTGGAGTTACCGGGGTAGCGATTGTTTCCTGGAGGAGATGAGGGTGTCGATCAGAAAGTGGGCCACTCCTTCTGCATTATCAAGGGTAAAGACCGGCAGCTCACAGTCTATCTCTGTGTCGCTGACCAAGGCGATCCAGGTATGGTCGCGGACAAGGGGAGTCCGATGTGCGGTTGAACGGAAGATCTCTATTTTGGGGGCCGGTCCGCTCTTGTAGCCTTCGGTGATGACGATATCCACTTCACCGAAATATCGGCCGATCACCTCATCAAGCGGGAGGTCGTGATCAGAATCACGGATCACGCCCAGGCCGGTCGGTGAAGAGAGGGCGACAATAGAGGCCCCGGCCTGCTTGTGGCGCCAAGTGTCCTTGCCGGGCCGGTCCATGTCGAAGTCGTGAACATGGTGCTTGATGGTGCCTACTCGGACGCTGCAAGAGATAAGGGCCGGGATCAGTTTTTCCAGGAAGGTGGTCTTGCCGCTGTTGGCCTTGCCGATCAGGGAGACGACCGGCGGCATGGCAGGTAAGCTCACCCTGGAGGCCAGCTCAGGGAACGGCCACCAAGGACGTGCAGGTGGAAGTGAAAGACGGTCTGTCCGGCTTCAGCCCCGTTATTGACCACAAAACGGAAGTCTTTCTCTCCTAACTCATTGGCAAGAGTGGCGCCCATCTGCATCACCTTGCCGATCAAGGCGCGGTCGGCATCGCCTATTGCAGAAGGCCCGCTGAGGTGTTTTTTTGGGATGACCAGAAAATGAACTGGGGCCTGAGGGCTGATGTCGTGAAAGGCAAGAATGTCGTCATCCTCGTAAACCTTTGACGCTGGGATCTGGCCTTTGATGATTTTACAGAACAGACAATTGTCGCTCATGGGCGCTCCTTTGGTTAGGTGTTGTCAGGACTATGGACGAGAATGTACCGTAAGCGTGAAGCGAGCGCAAAGAAAATCAGATCGTTTTCTTTTGGCTTTGGAGGTTGACAAGTTATGTTCAAAAAGATTACACGACGGATGGTCGGCATGGGCTGGCGTGTTTTTAGGATTTTGTAGGAAGGGACTTTTGCGATTATGAATTGTGTTGAGGAAGGGACTTATGCGGCAACTATTAATCAATGAACTGAGTAACGATGAAGCGGCTAAAGCGAAGGAATTTCTGGCTGCCAACAGTCGTGTGGCCGGAGTAGAAGGTCTCTATTGGCTTGATATCCCACCCAGACTTTTGGGTGCGGCTCAAGAAGGCCATGGGGCGTGCGGACCTTTTGCCTTTGCCGTGGAGGTGGGTGATGACTTTGTCTCTTTTGAGCTGTTGATTCGGAGCGAGTCGAATCTTCACTGCTCGTGTACCTGTTATGCTACCCCCGACCAGCGGGGATTTCTGTTGTCGTTTATGGATCGATTGGTTGGAGAACAGGGGATCAGGGCTTAAAAAGGATCGCAAGGATCTAAAAAAAAGCCCCCTGCCAGGTATGGCCAGGGGGCTTTTTTTTACGTTGTAGGCGAAAGACTGATTACCACCAGCAGATGGTCTGGTCGGCGGCAAAGATCTTATCAACGAGTGTTCCGTAATCCGGAGCGT
Organism: Desulfobulbaceae bacterium; assembly: GCA_013792005.1. NCBI lineage: Bacteria > Pseudomonadati > Thermodesulfobacteriota > Desulfobulbia > Desulfobulbales > Desulfobulbaceae > Desulfobulbaceae bacterium. The sequence goes on along the minus strand of VMSU01000238.1, from coordinate 9,268 downwards.
CAACGTTGAGATCAAAGGTGTCAGTATCGCGGCCTTCGGTGACGATCTCGACCAGTTTCTTGGTCGTGGCGTCAGGGGCGGAACGGTATACGTTTAAGATTTTCATCTTGGACTCCTCAAAATAAGTGCAAGTTATTAACGTTGGTTATCAGACGATCCCGTAAGGGACAATAATGTCCATTTCCCGCAGTTTCTGTCCGAGTTCCTCAAGGGTGATTTTGGCCATGTCGTTGGTCTCGACGTTAGCGTCTACGTTTGAGTAGACCTCGCCTTCCATGTCTCTGATCCAATCAAGATTTTCTCTGTTGTAATCATCCAGTGCCGGAACGGTGATATCAACGATCGCGCAGAACGAGTACATGTTCTCAACGGCCAGACCAAGGGCTGACCGCATGGAGTCATGGACGTAGTCATTATGTCTGGGGATGAAGCATACTTTTTTAGACATTGTGTTTCTCCTCTCTTATAAGGTCAGGTAGCAGTCGTACTCTTCGATGATTGCGCCATGTTGGGCCTGGGTCCCCATTTTTTCCTTGGTGAGTCCTTTGGGCACAACATTGACATCGAATCCTGCCTTGCCGTAACTGTCGGCACAGATGGAGGCGTCGACGTTTTCAAGTGAACATAATTCTGCAAATTCAGGCGTGGCGGTCAGTTTGGTGCCCCACCAGGTGAAAAATACCTTAACCTTTGATCCCTTGGCCAGCGCTGCCTTGGTTACACCCATGACATGTCGCATCTGGTTGGGATTGGTAACAAAAATTCCTAGACTTTTTGCCATTTTCTCTCTCCCTTAAAAAAAATAGTGGCGCATCCAAAAGTGGCTGATGCGCCATGTCAGTTACCTGCCGTGTGAATTAACCTTTTTTGATGAAAAAATGGATACAACCATCACCTTCTCTCTCTCCAACGAAGGTGTGCCCACTTTTTTCGCACCAGCCGGGCAGATCGTTGCGTGAGCCCGGGTCTGTGCCGAGAACTTCGAGAATCTCACCGGACTTTAATTTGCTGATCTCTTTCTTGGTGCGGAGGAGGGGCATGGGACAGCTCAAACCTTTTGCGTCGAGGGTCAGATTTGCTTTAACATCAGCAGGGGCAGTAATGCTCATAAGTGGTCTCCTTTGACATTGTAGTATGAATGACAGATTGCTATTTATGTACCTTTTCAATTTCTGTCTACCAACGATTAATTTTGATGTCAAGGGGTAAATGAATGATAATTCATTCTTCTGGCGTGTTTGCTTGCTTTTGTTGACAGGGCGGGATGTTATCTTACTTGACAAAATATTATCAGCTGGGTAGAAGGTGGGTATTCTGTGAGGTAGTGACTGCTACAGCGTAGTGTTGGTGGGCCTTTTTAGGTAGTTTCACGGACACTCGTTTGTGGTCCACTTGTAAGCATCTTTTGTTAACAAAGGGGAGGGAACGGCATGGCAGAGGAAAGCGTCTTTGTGGGCAAGGTTCAAGGGTTATACAAAAAATTATGTCAGGATGAGTGGAGCGCCAATACGGTGGGTATCATCGTTGGTCTTTTCAGTATTCTGGCCATGGCGTGGTGGCGTCCCTGGGGCGCAGTGGGCGCAGTAAGAAATTGGGGTGATTGGATTTTATACGGGGCAGGTCTTGCCAGTGAGGCTCCACGATCAGTTCTTTTCGATTCAGGCTCAGTGATCGGCATTGGTTTCGTTGTTGGCGCGTTTATCTCGGCTAATCTGGGAAGCGATTTCGCAATTCGTATCCCACCTGTTTTGGAGCGGGCTAAGGCTGTAGTGGCTGGTATTGTAATGGGTGTTGGCGCGAGTCTTGCCGGTGGGTGTAATGTCGGAGGCTTTTATAATGCTATCGGTAATCTGTCGGCCCATGGCTTTGCCATGTGGCTGGGATTAATCTTCGGGGCTATCGGTGGCTTGAAGTACATCTATTGGGAGATGGAGAATGTCAGTTGGGGTAGCGGCGGCGGTAAGACCATTGAACTGCCGAAAGCCTTGCAGGGTGTGTTTGGTCTTGCTGCTATCCTGGCCTTGCTCTGGGGAGCACATACTTATAGTATCAGTGAGGATGGTTATGCAGCGTCGCTCGGAGGTATGATGCTGATTGCCGCTGTCTTGGGTTATGCCATGCAGCGTGGCCGGTGGTGTATGATCCAGGGTTTTCGTGAGCCACACATGACAGGCGACTGTACCATGGCTAAGGCTGTGGCTCTCAGTGTCTGTATCGTTGCTATTGGCGCTGTGGTGTTGAAGTACCCGGTCCCTGAGCGTTTGAGCAATATCCGTTCAACCTTCAGCTCAGTGGTCGCTGAGGTTTCCGATCAGGCTGAGGATCTTGATATGGACGGAGTGCTTGAAAATGTTGATGGGGTCAGTGTTCTTGAGGAGAGTATCCCTGTTTTGGCAACTGGCAACTATGTACGCGGCACCTTTGGTTGGGGCGGCGTGGTTGGTGGCATGGTCTTTGGTTTTGGCGCCATGTTGGCTGGCGGTTGTGGTACCGGAACCCTCTGGCGGGTTGGTGAAGGCCAGATTAAGTTATGGATTGTGGTGCCGTTCTTTGGTGTTACTAACGCCTTGGTGGATGCTTGGTTTAAGAGTGGAGACTTCGAGGGCAGTGGGAAGTTGGGGTCTTATGTCTATATGCCGGACACCTTCTTGGGGTATAGTGGGACCTTGATCTTGATTCTGGCGGCTATGGCTATTTGGTATGTGGTGGTTGATTGGAATGAAGAGAGTAATAAATTGATGGTTGATATGTAATCTTCAATTCTCTAAAATATCCCGATTAAATAAGGGTCATGTCTGCCGTTAAGGCGGGTATGGCCCTTTTTTTATGCTTGACAGACAAAGCTATCTGTAACTAAAGCTGTAGTGAGTGAGAGTTTTTCCGGACTTATCCTTTGGTAGTATCCTTGATCTTTCTCGTGCAACAGCGGCCTTACCGTCTTTTTGCTGTGGTAGAGTAATTGGTAAACGTTCAGCAGCGCCGCATCTGCTTTGTCATCGGCCTGGTTCGCATACCATATGTATAGCGCACAGGCCTCTTTCGCGCATCTGCAGCACTGTGAACATCTACAGTAATTGTGCGGAGCAGCGAGTCCGTTTAAATTTTGAGAGGGATATGTTAGATACATTCCAGTGGAATTAAATTACTTGTGTTTGGTGTAGATACCATCAACAGCGCTTTTTCTGGCAAAAGAAGCTGTCTGTTTTAATTGTATTATCTTTGATGGCGTCGCAAAAAGCCCGATCTACTGCGTTGCAGCGCACTTTTGTTCATTCGGCACACCATATGTGTGGCCTCATTCGCAAAAGCACACTGCGCCTTGTATATCGGCCCTTTTGCTTAGCCATCCCGTGACTTTTTGCGAGACCATCATCTTTATCCTAATTAGCTAATTGACCGGGAGAGTAGTTTGTTACACTTCATAACTGTTTTGGGCAGGTTTTCATGAATATCAATTTTTCTGGATTTCAGCATACCGACACAGGTTATCATGCCGATCTCCTGAGTGCCGGAGAGGTCATCTTGATTGTCGATGATGATCTTTTGATTCGCGAACCCATCCGGGTGTTTTTCGAGGAGAATGGACTGTCGGTAAAAGAGGTAACTAGCGGCCAGGCTTGTCTTGACTTGCTGCGTTCTATGCCTGTTGCCTTGTTGGTCCTTGATATAGGCCTGCCGGACATGACAGGTCAGGAGATCCTGGCTCAGGTTAGAGAACAATATCCTCTGCTTGCTGTTATTATGCTGACTGGAATCGCGGATCTTGAGACCGCGATGGATTGTATCCGGCAGGGCGCTGATGACTTTTTGGCTAAACCGGTTCGGCTCAATGAGATCCTGCGTTCCGTGATCAAAAATTTAGAAAAGAGACGACTGATAATCCAGAACCGGCAGTATCAAAGTGACCTGGAAAATGCTAATTTCCGTATCCAGTTGATGCATCAACTCTCCCTGAAGATGAACTCAGTGTATCTCAACTCAGTGGAGCTTGACGAGATTCTGCAGGCTATTCTGGTCGGGATCACCGCCAATGAAGGTCTGCGTTTCAATCGGGCATTTCTTGCCATGTTCGACACCGATAATCAGGTGCTTAAAGGTCGTCTTGCCATTGGTCCTGGCTGTCGGGAAGAGGCGTGGAGGGTCTGGTCTGAATTGCAACAGAAGCAGCTTGATTTTTTTGAGGTGGTAAATAACGTCAAACTCTGTCGGGTCGGGACCGAGGACATGGGCCTTAATCGGCTGATCAGGGGGTTGGAGATCCCCTTGAGCGACAGCAAACATATCCTGATTCGTGCCGCTATGGAGCGGCGGAGCATTACCGTTGTTGGCGGCAGGGCTAATGGTTCTTCGTTTGATGATATGGTGAAATTTTTAGGCACGGAGGATTTTGTGGTTGTGCCACTATTTTCGCCTCACCGGGCTTTGGGGGTAATTATTGCTGATAATTATGTTACCAGGCAGCCGATCAGCGAGAGTCATGTCAGCGCCTTGGAGCTTTTCTCCAGCCAGGCGAGTTTGGTTATCGAACATACTCATCTGAATATGGATATGCAGAAGACCATTGTTCAGCTGGAGGAACTTAATCGAGAGCTTGATAAGAACAAAGACATGTTAGTTGAGGCGGAACGGTTTTCTGCCTTGGGCCACATGGCAGCGCAGATGCTCCATACCCTGCGCAACCCGATCACCTCTATTGGCGGTGTGGCCCGAATTATGGCCAAGAAGGCGCAGGATCAGGAATTGGCTCACTATGCTGATCTGGTGTATAAAGAAGCGGGGCGCCTGGAGACAACACTATCTGAGCTTTTCGAGTTCGTGACCCAGGACGAGATTCATCCGGAACCAACTCTTTTTTACCCTCTGTTGCACAATGCCCTGCTTCTTCTGCAAGGTGAGACGACAAAACGCCATATCGTGGTAGAGGTGGTCTTTCCGAACCCCGAGTTGACAGTTGAGGTTGATCCCTTGATGATTCAGAAGGTTCTGGTTCATCTGATCAAGAACGCAATTGAGGCGATGTTTGATGGCGGGCATTTGATCATTCAAATGATCCGTGAAGTTGATTGGCTGAAAATTGTGATTAAGGATACTGGAACTGGCATTGATGATGAGCAGCTTCGTCGTGCCCGGGAGCCTTTTTTCACTACTAAGACGTATGGGTCGGGTATAGGGTTAACAATGGTAGAGCGGATTGTTGCCGCCCATAAAGGGCAGTTCGTAATTGCCAGGCAAGAGCATGGGACCGAGGCGGTTGTGATGCTGCCTTGTCCCGGCAGACCATGAAGATCGGCGACTCTTCGCTTGTGGATCCTTTCCGGATCCGGTCGACTCATGGGGCGGGGGGTGAGAAGCAGGCGGTAGAGGTGGGGGGGGAGGGGCTAGCTCTGGGGCAGGTGCTCAAAGGCCGGGTGGCCAGCATCGATGCGTCAGGGATGCTGATTGTGGAGACGGACGCTGGAACTTTTCGAGCGACAGCGGTCAGTGCTTTGCCAGTTGGTCGTGAATTCCTATTTCAAGTGGCACACGCAGGGGGGAGCCCATTACTGGCAGAGGCTGGTAAGGCGAATGCGGTTTTGAATCTTCTGCGGGTCATGTTGCCGGGGATGTTTGGCTTGGATGGAGTTTGCTCGAAGTTGACTCAGGAGGAGATGGTCCGTGCCTTTTGGGATGGCCATGCTATGGATGGTCGGGTCGACCCCGTCAAGCTTGCCAAGACCATGGTTCAGTTCAGCCAGTGGCAGTCGTATGATAGGAAATCGATCCTGCCAGGCACTGTTCAGGCAGGGAGCGCTGAGACTCTTGCCGCCCAGAAAGTAAGTCAGTTGGTTGATGCACATGTCTTAGTTAATCAGACGACCGGGGGAAGTGTCGGAGGTGACTATGTTATCTTTCCGATTTTTTTTGCAGAGCAGGCAGGAAAGGGTGAGTGGCTTTTTTCTTTTGATCAGAGAGAGGGAGGAGAGGTCGGAGCGGACGGAGAAATCACCAATCTCTCTTTTTATCTCGCCATGAGTCGGCTTGGTGATATTCACATTTCCCTTTCAACTCGTCCACAGTCAGTGTCGGGGGTTATCACCCTGGCCACCGCAGAGGCGGCCGAACACGTTCGCCAGCACCTTGCCCTTTTGGTCCAAGCGCTTGAGCGAGTGACTGGCGCGGCAACAGTCATTACCTGTCGGTCCGGTCCAGTCGATTGTCTCAGGGCATTGAAAGATGATTTGACCTCCAAGGTTGGGGTGGTCGGTCGCTATGCCTTGATAGACGTACGGACATGATCCATCCCTGTCTTTTCGTTGACAGGTAAAATAATTCTGACTAATTGTAAAAAAAGTATACCGTGCTTATTATATTATTAAGTTGTGCCGGAAAGGGTGGTGTATTCTGCCCGTGGATTTGGCATCGCCGGGAAGTGGTTGCTCTGTGGTTTGGGTGGTGAGACAACAATTTAACATGGGGAAGGGAGAGGTAATGAAATCATCGATATGGAAAAAAATGGTGGGCATGCTGGTTGTCACCTTGTGGATAGGATGTGGGGGGGTAGCTCAAGCGGCGGTGAAGGTCCCTGATTTTGCTCTGCCAGCTGTTCAGGACCAAAAGGTGGTTGATATTACAAAATTACGTGGCAAGGCCGTGTTGATTAACTTCTGGGCGACGTGGTGCGGTCCGTGTGTCCAGGAAATCCCGTCATTGATCAGTCTGCAAAAGGAGTTTGGTCCCCAAGGGTTGGCAGTTATCGGCGTGTCCATGGACCAAGGCGGAGAGGGACCTGTTCAGAAGATTATTGATAAGACTGGAATTAATTATCCGGTGATAATGGGGAACTCCCAAATAAGCCGTGATTTTGGGGGGATTTTTGGTATCCCGGCATCATTTTTAGTTGATCAGTCTGGAACAGTGCGCAAGCGCTTCGATGGGTGGACCAGCCATGAGACCTTTGTCGAGGATGTAAAACAGATTTTACAATAAATTTTGACCCTCTAGCTACTACGATGCACATATTTATGGTTGACAGGATTTTTTTTTTTGGTACTCTTCTCCTAGTAAATTAATCGGTTTTTGAGTAGTTGCGTGAGACGGAGATGATTCCGTTGGACGCTGATTGTAGCGGAGGCAGTAAAACATTAATTTCACCAAGGAGAGAGCAAAGATGAAGAAGATCATGGCGTTAGCAATGGCATTGGCATTCACCGCTGGTACGGTTGTAGTGGCTCATTCATTCACCTGTGATGTCAAGGCAGTTGAGGGAACGACTGTTACTCTGGAGTGTAAGGACAAAGATACTGCAAAAATTGAAGTCGGTCAGCCAATCAAAGTTAGTCCTAACAAGAAGAAGGCTGTCGAGGGTTGTTAATTCCCCTCATAGGTTTCAGCTTAGGCTGAAATTCCTAAAGAGCTGTCCAGTCGTATGATTGGATGGCTCTTTTTTTGTTTTCATGGAAGTTCTTTCAACGTAGTTTATCACCCCTTGTTAAGGACGAAGGATTGTGAAATGGAGTTTGTAAAGGCAATTTTATTGGGTCTGCTACAGGGGGCAACAGAGTTTTTGCCGGTTTCGAGTTCTGGCCATCTGGTTCTGGCGGAGGCCTTTTTTCACATTCAGGAAGCGAGCATGGCTTTTGATGTGGCCCTGCACATGGGGACCCTGCTTGCGATTCTCGTTTACTTCAGAAAAGAATTCTTGGCCCTTTTCAGAGCAATGCTGCGCCCTGACCGTTCGGATGAAACCGTATGTGCTAATCAGCACTTGGCCCTGCTTCTCTTTGTTGCTACTATTCCGGCCGCTGTGTTGGGCAAGTTGTTTGGTGATCAGATTGAAGCAAACCTTCGTCAACCGGCGGTGGTGGCGTCTACCTTGGCCGGACTTGGTCTGATCCTGCTTTGGGCCGAGAAGATTGGCCGCCGCGGTCGCAGTTTTCATGAGTTGACTCTTGTCGATGCCATTATCATTGGGCTGGCGCAGGCCTGTGCCTTGGTCCCAGGAGTGTCCAGGAGCGGGATCACGATGACTGTTGGTCTGTTTCGGAACTTGGACCGGCCGACGGCAGCAAGGTTTTCGTTTTTGATGTCGGCGCCGATTGTTGCTGGGGCCGGATTGCTGCACTTGGTCAAGATTATCAAGGAGGGGTTTCCTCCTGGTCAAGAGGCATTTTTCCTGTATGGTTTTCTGGCCTCAGCTATTTCCGGTTATTTGTTTATCGCTTTTTTGATGCGTTATATTCAGACTAGGTCCTTCGCTGTGTTTGCCTATTATCGTATAGTGCTTGCTGGCGTCGTGGTTTGGACCATGTTTCGTTAAATTGCTAAGCCGTTGTAAAAAAGTAACTTGATCATTCTTGATCGCCGAATCGGCAAAAGGAGTCGTCAGGAAACGATCAACAGTGCCCAAGGTATTTTTTGTGACGGCCCCTATAGACACCTTGCCCCTCGGTGGCAGGGAAAGGACCCTTATCCTATGTCAATTGCTAAGGATTTACCCGAAAATGCGGCAGAACTTCTACGGAAGATCAGGAAAGATTACAAGGTTGCCTTTGAGCCTTTTCGGACCCGGGATGTTGAGATTCAATTACTGAAGGTCCAGGACTTGGAGTGTGTCTTAAAAGGGAGGGATCCCTTTAAAAATGTTTCCGAGTTTCCTTTTTGGATAAAGCTCTGGGAGTCGGCCATGGTCTTAGCCGATGTCGCGGCGACTTTGCCGGTAACCTCTGCTTCTCGTCTGCTGGAGTTGGGCGCTGGATTGGGCGCCCCTGGTCTGGTGGCCGCTGCCAAGGGGTTTCGGGTGACCTTGAGTGACTATGAGCAACGGATACTCGATTTTCAGAGAGTCAGCGCTGCAGCCAACGGTCTTAAGGTTGAATGCCGTTTTATTGACTGGACCAAGCCGTCGACTCTTAAGCCATTCGATACTATCCTTGGGGCTGAAATCCTGTTCCGTGAAGACCTGCTCTCGCCTCTGCTTACGTTGTTTGATAAATTGTTGGCTCCGGGTGGGTCCATTTACTTGGCACATGATCTGCGCCGGAAGACTCTGTATTCGTTTTTGGACAAGGCTCAGACCGATTATACGATTAAGGCTAAGAAGATCGAACTGACCTCAGGTGACGAGTGTTGCACAGTGATGCTAAATTGTCTGCAACGCAAAAATTGATGTGGTGATTTCATGCCTGTTTACGAATATGAGCATGAGGGTGAGGGGTGCCCAGCTCTGGGTAAAAGTTTTGAGCTTACCCAGTCCATCTATAGCGCTCCCTTCTCTCTTTGCCCCGAATGC
>VMSU01000237.1 GCA_013792005.1 Desulfobulbaceae bacterium | reverse complement strand
TTTTTTTAACGGAGGCCGCGAGACCCCATTTCCTTTAGAAGACAGGGTGTTGATCAATTCCCCCAAAGAAGTTGCTACCTACGACCTGAAACCACAGATGAGCGCTGAGGAGGTGACAGCCGAACTTTCAACTCGCATGGCAGACACCTCCTACAGCTTCATCGCCTTAAACTTTGCCAATGCCGATATGGTCGGCCATTCAGGAAAGTTTGATGCAGCGGTTAAAGCCTGCGAAACCGTTGACGCCTGCCTCGGGCAATTGGTTCAGCCCTTTTTGGATCAGGGAGGAAGTGTGGTAGTCTGCGCCGATCACGGCAATGCCGACATCATGTACGATGAAGTGACCAAGGGACCACATACAGCGCATACCTTAAATCCGGTTCCCTGTATTGTGATCAATGATCGCTTAATCGGTCGCACCCTCCGTCGCGACGGAGCTTTGAAAGATATCGCACCCACGATCTTGTCATTGATGGATTTACCGATCCCCAAGGAGATGGAAGGTGTTTGTCTGCTTGAAAAATAATGTCCGGCGACAGAGTTTAAATCTGTCCCCTTTCCTTGTTAGAGAACAGCGATGAAATACATAAGCACACGTGGTACGATTGAGCCTATTAGTTTTACTGAAGCGGTGATGATGGGACTGGCAACCGATGGAGGCCTTCTGTTGCCAACCGAATTGCCGGTAGTTGATGACCAAACCCTTGCTGACTGGAAGGCCTTGTCCTACCCGGAGTTGGCCTTTGCAGTCATGTCTCGTTTTATCGATGACATCCCGGATGCTGAGTTACGAGAACTCATCACTCGTTCCTACCAGACCTTTTCCCACCCTGAAGTAACCCCTTTGGCTAAAAAGGGCGGTCTTCATATCCTTGAGTTGTTTCATGGGCCCACGCTGGCTTTTAAAGATGTTGCGCTCCAATTCCTAGGCAATCTCTTTGAATATCTGTTGAACAAGCGTAACGAAAAGATGAATATCCTCGGCGCCACTTCGGGTGATACTGGAAGTGCCGCAATCCATGGGGTTCGTGGCAAGGAAAGGATTAATATCTTTATCCTCCATCCTCATAAACGTGTCAGTCCTATTCAGGAACTGCAGATGACATCGGTTACCGATGCCAATGTCTTCAATATTGCCATCCAAGGGACATTTGATGATGGTCAGGCTATCGTCAAGACCATCTTTAATGATATCCCCTTTAAGGAACGGCATCATTTGGGAGCGGTTAACTCCATCAACTGGGCACGTATTCTGGCTCAAGTCGTCTATTATGTCTATGCTTATTTTCGGGTTTCCGAGCAAGAAGGTCATGACTCAGTTGACTTCTCGGTTCCTACCGGGAATTTTGGCGATGTCTTCGCGGGCTTTGTGGCCAGAACCATGCTTGGCCCACAACGGATTGCCCGCCTGATCTTGGCAACCAATGACAATGACATCCTGGCTCGGTTCATCGTCGATGGAAATTATTCGATGTCCCAGGTTGTTCCAACGTGCAGCCCATCAATGGATATCCAGTTGGCCTCCAACTTTGAACGGTATCTCTACTATTTGAACGGACAAGATGCCACGCGGACAGCCAAGGACATGGATTTCTTGGCACAAGAGCGACACCTAGTCTTTAATCCCGAAACGATAGTGCGTATTCGGGAAGATTTCAGTGCTCGCCGAGTTTCAGAGGTTGAGGTTATCGCCACCATCCGTGACTTTTATCAAGAAACCGGCTATGTGCTCGACCCACATACAGCAGTCGGTGTAAAGGCTGGGCAGGAATTTTGTACCCCAAGGCCGATGATATGTCTGGCAACTGCCCACCCCGGTAAGTTTGGCGCCGCTGTGTCTCAGGCAATTGGCGAACAACCACTGCCTCCCTCTCTAGCTGCCTTGCACGGGATGCCTACCCGTTGTCAAATACTGGCTGCCGATTCGGCTGTTATTAAGGATTTTATCAATGAGCATGCCTTATAATTTTCTCCGATTGAACAGTCTAGACATCCGGGTGTCAACGATCCTGCCTTTGATAATCTGGTTCATCGCCCTGTTGAGTTTGACTTCCTGCACATCAGGACCAAACCGGGTAGAGACCCTGAAGCACAAAAAGGCAATCATGGAATCACGTCAGGATAAAGACCGTTTTTTCAAGACATCACCGGACTCTCCTCTTCTTAATGAACAGCAATGGCAGTTTAAAGAGCTGAGTTATTATCCTGTCGACATCACCTATCGAGTTACTGCTCATTATCAACGTTTGGTTGAGCCCAGGGAATTCAGGATCCAGACATCAACAGGACATGAACGAGTCTATGTGGCCATTGCCCAACTTGACTGCACCGTGTCGGGCAAGGCCACGACACTCTTTGCCTACCAGGAGAAGGGGCAGGACCCCAGAGCTAATAATATCCTGTTTATCCCGTTTATGGATCGGACCAATGGCCTGGAAACATATCCGGGAGGACGTTATCTTGAAGTTGGGGAGCCCACTGGAGATTCGGTTGTGCTGGATTTTAATTTGGCCTATAATCCATACTGTGCCTATAATTACAACTTTTCCTGTCCAATCCCTCCACCAGAAAATCATATAAATTTGGAGATCAAAGCAGGGGAGAAACTTTTCCCACTTGGTCAGTTGCAATAAAACTGATCTTTTCTTAGAGGAGAATTATGAAAAATCTTGCGATCGACCGTTTAGCCATCGCTCTTTGTCAAGCCACCAAAGAGACATTAGAGAAAGGAATTGGCCAGGATGTAACATATGTCAAGACCATTCAAGATATTCCAAGAGTAAGCATCCGACCGGACCTTGGTTGCTTCGTCCAGTTTTACGGAGACTATAACGGACTGGTAGCATTTAGTTTTTCAGATGAATCGGCCTTGTATCTGTACCGTAACTATATGTTAACCATGGGGATGCCTGCTGAGGGTTTAGCCGTTAACGCTACATCGGCTGAGGTGGCTGACTCCATAGGTGAGTTAACCAATCAGATCCTTGGTTGCGCTATGAGGATGGTTGAGTCCGAATATGACTTAAACGCCAAATTTGGCCAACCAAAGGCCCTGACCTTAAGCAACGGCATCACCTTGGTCCCTGAAGCGTCAACCGGCGTCGTGGGCGCAGGTTCCGGAGCAAGTGCTTTTGATAACCGCAGAATCGTCTTTAAACTTGAGGAGTCCAGGTTCTACCTGGAACTTGCCATGGAGCATATCGCTTTTATTTTAATTGACTGACCTTGATAGCTTCGCAGATAAGTGTAGACAAAAAATTGTCCTGTCTCCTGCGTTGTTGGTTATTTGTTGAGTGTAAGGGACGCGGAAATTACCAATTTACCATAACGCATCCCGGCTTTGGGCCATCTTTGGTCGTACTTCAATCACACAATCCTCGACGTAGCGCTGCTACGCCTGCGGTTTTGTTCAATCGGTGCAACCAAATCTGACCCAGATCCGGGTGCGATCCAGGTAAATTGGTAATTTCCGAGTCCCTAAGCAGCACACATTTTTATTATGGAGGATAACGGTATCATGAGTAGTTCATGCGGTACATGTGACAGTAAAAAATCCAGCTGCGGTTCATCCGCGACCAACGCCCAATCGCATATCGCCCAGCAGGATGTGGCGATTAAAAGGTCTCTGGCTAAAATTAAGCATAAAATTCTGGTTATGAGTGGTAAGGGTGGTGTCGGTAAGAGCACTGTCTCAACCAATCTGGCCTTGGGACTCGCCAAACGAGGTTTTAAGGTAGGACTTATGGACGTAGATCTTCATGGGCCCGATATCTGTCGAATGCTTAATCTTGAACATAAACTTCAAGATGCAAGTTCACGAAGTGAGGGTGGGTTGCTCCCTCCGATTCAGGCAATGGAGAATCTCAAAGTTACCTCTCTGGAATACATGATGGAAGACCGTGACGATCCGATTATCTGGCGCGGTCCTTTGAAAATCCAAGCGATTCGTCAGTTTATTGCCGATATGGATTGGGGGGAGTTGGATTATCTTGTCATTGACGCACCTCCCGGTACCGGTGATGAACCACTGACCATCTCCAGCACCATCCCGGATGCTCAAGCCCTGGTGGTTACAACCCCTCAGGAAATTGCCCTGGCTGATGTTCGGAAGTCCATCAATTTCTGCAACCATGTCAAGATGAGAATTGTCGGCCTGGTGGAGAACATGAGCGGTATGATCTGTCCCCACTGCAATAAAATTGTCGATGTCTTTAAAAGCGGTGGCGGTGAACGTACAGCAAAAGATTTCAAAATTAATTTTCTTGGTCGAGTTCCCATGGATCCTCGAGTTGTGATGGGTGGAGACGATGGCAATCCTTACCTTGTCTCTGATAACGATAGCCCAGCGGTTGTGGCATTTAATACTGTAGTGGATAACGTCCTTGCGCAACAACAACCTGTGAAAAAGCCTGTAACATTGTCCAATATAGGTTGTGGTTGTGGCAGTGGTGGCTGTGACCCAAACAAGTGTGATTGCTAACTCATAATTAATGCCTAGCGCACCCCGCTCTGAGAGGCGTTTTTATAGAGACTTACTTACCCACTGGTTATCGCCAGTTGAAGGAATACCATGATTATACAGCAATTAGTCGTTGGCGCCATGGGGGTGTGCTGCTACCTCCTGGGTTGTGAAGAAACCAGAATGGCAGCTGTTATCGATCCGGGGGGGAATCCGGAAAAAATTTTGGCGGCGGCCAAAGCGAGTAATCTGACGATTACCAAGATCATTAACACCCACGGCCATCCTGATCATGATTGCGCTAATGGCCCTTTAAAAGAGGCCACGGGAGCAAAAATCATCATCCATTCCAAGGACGCCGAGTTCTTCGCCCGTCCCGAAATAACGGAATATTTTTCTATACTTGGCTTGCCAGCCTCTCCACCGGCTGATCAGACAGTGAATGATGGAGATATTATCACGGTGGGTAACTTGACCTTAACTGTCATCCATACCCCTGGTCATACTCCTGGGGGGATCTGTATTTATGCGGCCCCTAATCTATTCACGGGGGACACCCTTTTTGTTGATGGGGTGGGAAGAACCGATTTCCCTGGCGGCGACACCTCCACCATGATGCGATCCATCCGCCAGAAATTGCTGGTCCTGCCGGGCGACACCAAAGTATGGCCCGGTCACGGTTACGGTGGGGCCTCTTCGACCATTGCCAAAGAGTCACGATCAAATCCCTTTCTGACCGGAGAACTATAAGCAATGCGGGAGATTGTCCTGGGCACGGCCGGTCATGTTGATCATGGCAAGACCAGCCTGGTCCGGGCCCTCACCGGTATTGATACAGACCGGCTCAAGGAGGAAAAAAGGCGGGGTATAACCATTGAACTTGGGTTTGCCTTCCTTGACCTCCCATGCGGCCATCGCCTTGGTATTATTGACGTCCCCGGTCATGAAAAATTCGTCAAGAATATGGTGGCAGGGGCAGTCGGTATCGATCTGGTTGCCTTTGTGGTCGCTGCAGATGAAGGGATCATGCCCCAGACTAGGGAGCATTTTGAGATCTGCTCCCTCCTGGGAGTTAAACAGGGTCTGATTGTCATTACCAAGATCGATATGGTGGATCCGGAATGGCTGGAGATGGTCCAGGAAGAAGTCCGTGGGTTTTGCGCCGACAGTTTTCTCCAAGATGCGCCCATGATTTTAGTATCCGCCGTTACCGGGCAAGGGATTCAGGAAGTCAAAGATACCCTAGACCAGTTAGTTCGCACTACCGAATTCAACGAGGCGTATGGGCCGTTCCGGATGCCAGTTGACCGGATCTTCAGTATGAAAGGTTTTGGCGCCGTGATTACCGGCACCTCAATCTCTGGTCGGGTCAAGGTCGGTGAGGATGTGTGTCTGTATCCCCGAAGGCAGCCTGCAAAGATTCGTGGCATTCAAGTCCATGGGCAGGATGTTACCGAGGTTGAAGCTGGACACCGGACGGCAATCAACCTCCAAGGCCTGGAAACAGAATTTGTATCCCGTGGCGATGTCCTTGCCTCTAAGGATTGTCTGCTCCCTTCCTACATGCTTGATGCCGATTTCACCTATCTATCAAGCAATAGCAAACCGTTAAGAAATCGTGCCCGGGTCAGAGTGCATCTCGGTACTGCTGAGATCATGGGTAGAGTCGTTTTGCTTCAGCAAGATGAAGCCCAGCCAGGGACTCGTCTGGATATTCAGGTCTTACTCGAAGAACCAGTGGCCACATGGCCTGGGGACCATTACGTGGTCAGAAGTTACTCTCCTGTTCAGACTATTGGCGGCGGAGTTGTGCTCAACAATTGTCCCCCTCGTAAACGCCGCCGTTTTAAGGCGCTGAATCAAGAAGCTTTTACTCTCTATCGTTCTGGAACCCTGGAAGCAATTGCCATTTTTCACCTTGACGATAGTGGTTTTCAAGGTATGACCATCAATGAGCTTGAAATTCGGCTCGGTCTCTTTGGAAAACGATTGAAAAAGGTGTTGGAGCGGCCCATCTCCCAAAGCGCCATTGTTGTGGTCGACTCTGATCGACAGTGGTTTGTCAGCGCTCAGACCATGGCCCGGTTAAAGGAAGAGCTTGTCGTTATTCTGGCCTATTTTCACCAAGAAAATCCCTTGAGAGAAGGTATGGGGAAAGAGGAATTGCGTTCCAGGCTCTATCAGGGGTTGGAACCTAAACTCTTCCAGATGGTGCTCAACAGTTCCGTAAAGGAAGGGACCATCATCCAGGAACAGGCACTCATCCGATTGGCCGACCATCAAATAGCCTTAAAAGAAGATGAAGAGGAGGCAAGGCGTGAGATCAGGGGGTTATTTAAAACTGCCGGATTATCTCCGCCCACTAAAAAAGATCTGATCGCTCAACTCAGCCACTACTCTAAAGCGCTTGTGGTCCAGGTTCTAGACCTGATAGTCCGTGATCAGCAGCTGGTTAAGGTAAATGAAGAACTTTACTACGACAAGGAGAGCCTTACAGATCTGCAGCACAAATTGATTGAGCAACTCACCAGAGACGGAGAGATTGATGCGCAGGGCTTCAAGACCCTGTCCGGGTTATCCCGTAAATTCTCCATTCCACTTCTGGAGTACTTTGACAAGATGAAACTCACCATTAGGGTAGGGGACAAACGGGTCCTTAGAGGGCGTTAGCCTCATATTTAGTTTAAAGGAATATTTATCGAAACGTTAGTTGGTAATACCTCCGGTCTTAAGAGTGGCCATCTCCACGCACTGGAACGAATTGTTCGGCGCAGGGTACCTCCGGAATTGATGATCAGCGCGGAATTAGCCCGTGACCTTTCTCGACTGTCAATGGAGATCGGCAGGCAAATCGGTCTGCTTGTCGATCGCACCGGGCGGATCGTCATGGTGATTGTTGGCGATAAGAAGGGGATTATGATCCCTGTTTTGCCCACTGCTCGCTCATCGGGTTCCCGTCTCAAGGGCCTTCGGTGTATTCACACCCATCTTGGCGGCGAAGAAATCAGTGAAGATGACCTGATGGACCTCCTCTTTTTACGGCTTGACCTGATGGTTATAATCAAGGTTCAACCGGATGGCCTGCCGGAACGTCTGTACCCTGTCCATCTTTCACCAGAACAGATTGACAACAAAAATTGGGTCTTTCTGCCGCCTGTTGTTCCATCGCATCAAGACCCGTTTTGTCTTGAGCTTATCTCGACCGTTGAATCCCGTTTTGCTCAATTTCAACCCCTCTCATCTATCGATTCCAAACGTGATCGTGCCATTCTGATTAGTGTCAGTGGTCAGTCAAAAATCCAGGCCCAAGCATCCATGGACGAACTGACGGAGCTTGCCAAGTCTGATGATATTATCGTCCTTGATGCCGTTGTTCAGCGACGGAGCAAGTCCAGTTCTCGATTTATCATCGGTCGTGGCAAGCTAGGTGAGATTATGCTTAAGGCTCTGCTGTTGAACGCCAACCTCCTGGTCTTTGATCAGGAATTGAATGCCAGACAGGTTCATTCCATTGCCCAGCACACCGAACTTCGGGTCATTGATCGAACTCAACTGATTCTCGATATCTTTGCCCGCCGGGCTCTTTCTCGCGAAGGACAGGTCCAGATTGAGATGGCTCAGCTCAAATATATGCTCCCCCGGCTTGAGAGCCGAGACGATTCCTTATCGAGACTCACTGGAGGCATCGGCACCAGAGGACCTGGCGAGACAAAGCTTGAAGTAGATCGTCGGCGGATCAAAGACCGGTTGGCTAAACTTGAATCCAAGCTTAAAACCATTAGCGCTGAACGTCATCATCGACGTGAACGTCGTCGCAAAAAGGAGGTTCCTGTCATTTCACTTGTCGGTTATACCAACGCAGGCAAGTCGACTCTCCTCAATGCCCTAACCAATAGCAACATTCTTGCTGAAGATAAACTTTTTGCCACACTCGATCCGACGAGTCGCCGGTTGCGTTTTCCCGAAGATATCGAAGTAATCATTACCGATACTGTAGGCTTTATCCGGGATTTGCCGAAAGAGTTGCTAAAGGCATTTCAGTCGACTCTTGAGGAGCTGCATGAAGCTGATGTGTTAGTTCACGTTGTTGACAGCAGTAACCCACGGTGCGAAGAACAGATTAAGGTAGTCGATGATCTCTTGACACAGCTTGATCTGCATCTGCCGACACTGATGGTTTTTAACAAGATTGATCTTGCCGATTCTGAAACAGTGGCACACCTCGTATCACAATATCGTGGAGTGGCGGTGTGCTCTCTTCAGCAGGAGTCTCTTGTTGAACTGCTGAGACGGGCCCGCATCATGGTTTCTAAAGCGATCTTGGTCCCGGAGAGTGCAAAAAATGATTGTGTCAGCGACATAGAGGATGCGGTGTCATGAGAGTATCAGTAGGGCGTAAGACATTAAACAGTCTGATGCTGTGCTGGCTTATGCTTATAACGCCTGTCTTGGTCGAAGCTAAAGAAGCTATGATCAAGGATATTGTAGTTACTAATTCCAGCTCGGAGCTGCTCCTTTTTCTGCGCGTTGTTGATGTCTTTTCGCCTGAGATAATTGAGGGAATCAGCAATGGGTTGGTGGCAACTTTCAATTTTGATATCCGACTTATTATGGTTCGAGATGGTTGGCCGGATAAGGAAATAGACCGCCTCCAGTTGGTTCGCACTATGCGCTTCGATTCCCTCAAAAAGGAATATCAGCTCAACCTTTCTCAATCAAGCGCTCAACTAACAACCGGTTCATTGACCAAGGCGGAAGCTTTGATGACTGAACTGAATGGCGTCAAGGTTGTGCCGCTTAGCATCCTGTTACCAGACCGTCAATATGTCGTCAAAGTTCGGGCCACATTGGTAAGAAAAAATCTTCCTTTCTTAGTTAATTATCTGATACCTTTTAGTAATTTTTGGGATGTGGACACCGGTTGGCACAATGTCCGGTTCCGCTATTAAGTGGTAATGATCCGTGTGTTTTTTTATGATCGTTGGTATTAATTCCCCTTGAGTTCCTCTATCTTGCACCATAGCCTTTGACAGAATAGGTAGTTTCGCTGTTATGACCGCGACCCTTAACGATACCGAACTGACCCAGTACAA
>VMSU01000236.1 GCA_013792005.1 Desulfobulbaceae bacterium | reverse complement strand
GGCATCGGCCTGCTCATGTGCAACTAGCACACTTCGCAGACCGCTTTATTGACCGACGAAGCGGGTCAATATAAATCGCGCATCTGGGGCGCCCGGTGAACGTTTACAGTCCGGTGAAATCAGCACGTTCAACGCTTCTGATAAACGATTACGAATAACCAACAAAGGAGCCGACAACTGTACCCCAAAGAGTATCTGTCCACATTTGTACAGATATCGAAACGCCCACGAACACAACACGCCATAAAAATACTCCGCTGCCACGGCTTGTCAAGGAGTTGACCAATTTTTCGTCTCTTTCCTGTCACTATGATTTTTCCCTGTGCCATGGACACAGAAAAATGCCAGAAGAAACGCGCTTACCCCAACCACCAAGAGTTGATGCCGTCGCAAAAAGTCCGATCTACTTCGTTGCAGCATATTTTTGCTCATTCGGCACACCATATGTGTGGCCTCATTCACAAAAACACCCTGCGCCTTGTATATCGGCCCTTTTGCTTAGACATCCCGTGATTTCTTGTGAGATTATCAAGAGTTAGAAGAAGAGCACGGAAAGGGAGACAACGCGGTCCAGGAGAGGAAAAAGAGGAAGAAAGAACATGCCTCCTACAAAAAGAGGAGGCACGGACAGCAGCAGAAAGAGAGCAGGCAGGTTACATAAAACTTTCAATTTCTTCATCAACAGGAAAGCAGCAAACAATCATCTCTCGGTTCATGGTAAAAAACCGATACTGATGATGCTCGCCACCCGGAAAAATAATATTCGCATCGGTAACAGCCAGGAATGGGCTATCACGGGTGTGGCGATTCAGCATATCCGTCAGGCGCAAACTGGGCGGCTGGTGAAGAAAACCCTCAATCATGGTGCCGTCAATCAACCGGACCTTGACCCGTAGAGGGGTAGTCTTCACTTTGGCATAAAGAAGGTCTTTAACCGGAGACGACTTTTTTTCGTTCATGATCCACCTCAACTAGAAATTCAAGACAATTAAAAAAACTCGGGATCTACACACGTGTCACTAATCACATTACATCACAAGAGACAATATCTGTCAAAATATAACCTTGAGGAGAGACCAACCATTTCGATGTTTCACTGCCTCGTGTGATAATGCTGATCACTGCTATCCGACTCTCTATCTTGACACGGCTATCGAAAATGCTCCCGTTACTTCATTACATTACAGCGGGGACCGTGGTCACACCAATGGCCCGTTCAATGGCGGCCTGAGCGATTTTATATTCATACAGCGCCTCGACATGGGCGGTCCGAGCGTTAGAGAGCAGCACATCTGCGTCGGCAACCTCTACCGGATTACCAACCCCGGCCTCATAACGACCGGAAGCAATGGCATAATTCTCTTCAGCCTGCTGAACAGTAAGCTGACTGGCGATAATCCGTTCGCTGGCCTCATGCAAGATCAGATATCCCTGCTGAATTTCCTTGTAAATCTGATGGCGCAAGCCCGTCTCCTTGGCCGCAAGCACCGCAAGATTCGCCTCTGCTTCACCGACCTCGTGTTTAGTTCGATTGCCATTAAAGACAGGGACCAAGAGGGAAACACCAACATCCCACCCTTCATCGAGAGGAAATTTATCTCCTCCATAGGAAGCGCCAACCGAGCCCGAGAGATAAGGAGAATCTCCCTTCCGGGCTAAAAGCACGGCCTGTTCGGCAGTTTTTTTTCTAAGCAGAAGGGCCTTAAGGTCAGGACGATGATCATAGGCTTGAACCATGGCATCCTCAAGCACTACCGGAAATTGCTCAAAATTTAAGCTATCCTTGACCCGATAATTAGGCGTCTCGGAGAATCCCATAGCAGCGCTAAGGGCCACCCGACCCAAGCGGACACCATTCTCAGCCCTGATCAGGTTGAGCTTGGCATTGCTGAGATCAACCTCGGCCTTGGTAACATCGTACTTAGGTTTGACCCCGGCATCAAAAAATCCCTGGGCCTGGACCCGATGCTTCTCGAACTGGGTGACGGTTTCAACAGCGACACTCATCTTTCTCATCAGGGTCAGCAAGTCAAAAAAAGCTACCTTAGCGTTGAAGATGACATGATCCTCAACCGAGGCAAGATCGGCCCGAAACGAATTGACTGAAGACTCCTGAATGGCCACTCGGGTGGCAGTCTTACCAAAATCATACAGCATCTGGTTGACAGTGACTCCGGCCGTATACCGACCGTAACTGGCATCACTGCGGGAGGGGTTGGCATAGGATCCGTCAGGGGAAAACCTGCTCAACCCGACAGTACCATCAACCTGGGGAGCAAAGCCGGACCGCGCCTGGCCAACTCGGCTCTGTCCGACAGCAATACTCCCTTGTGCCGCCAGGATGTCCGGCTGCCGCTGAATGGCAATCGCAACCACCCGGTCAAGAGAAAGCTCCTCCCCCTCCTGAAAGGTTGGCAAAGATATAGACGCCTCTCTTACTGGCTGAAGGGGGACTGCCTCCTGGGCAATCACTAGGACCGAACTAAACATCAGACTGGAAAATCCCACGACAACGGCGCCCAACCGACACAATAGCCTCTTATAATCAGTCATAATCCATTTCCTCTCTTGCTGGTCAGGTACTATCTGCCGAGGTCTGTTCGGAGCGATCATTGCCATGGTCTCGAGCAATGAGCATATAAATCGATGGCACCACAAACAGGGTAAACAGAGTGCCGATGGTCATCCCGCCAACCAAGACCAAACCAATTGAATTTCGAGCTGCAGCGCCTGCCCCTGCAACCAGGGTAAGCGGAAAATGACCAGCAACAGTAGCAGTGCTGGTCATCAAGATTGGCCGTAAACGGGTAAGCGCTGCCTGACGCACCGCTGCAAACTTCGAGAAGCCCTGCTCCTGCTGGGCATTGGCAAATTCAACGATCAGGATTCCGTTTTTAGCCACCAAACCAACAAGAGTAACCAGACCGACCTGGGAGTAGATATTCATGGTCGTGGTCCAGCCACTCGTCCAAAACGGGGTGTTAGGATCGGGAATCTTCAAGAAAGTAAAGATCAAAGCCCCGAACATGGCCAGCGGCACTGAGCCGGCCAGAATAACCAACGGATCCCTGAAGCTGTTAAACTGAGCGGCCAACACCAGAAAAATCAACACCACCGCCAGGGTAAAGGCCGGAACAAAGCGATTTCCCTCGCTACGCAACTGCCTCGATTCACCTGTATAATCGACAACATATCCGCTGGGAAGAATTTTTGCAGCTTCTGTTTCCAATAAACGCAAGGCTTCATCCAAAGGACGGATAGAAACCCCGCTGATCTTGACGGCATTGAGTTGCTGAAACCGGTTCAAAGAACGCGGCACCGTACTGTTCTTGATTGTAGCGACGCTGGACAGCGGCACCATCTGGCCGGCAGGGCCGGTAACATACATCCGTTGCAGCTGTTCAGGATTTAATCGGTCAATCCTCTGGATCTGGGGGATAACCTTGTAACTGCGGCCAGCAAGAGTGAAACGGTTCACAAAATTTCCGCCAAGCATGGAGCCGATATCTGCCCCTACCTGCTGCAGGTTGAGTCCCAAATCAGCCACCTTATCACGGTCAATAACAAACTCCGCCTGGGGTTGATCAACCTTCATGTCAATGAGCGGCGGGAAGGCGAAGATACCGCTGGCCGCGGCCTTCACCTGCAACTCTTGGGCAAACTCGAGCAGTTGCTGAGGTTCGGCAGTAGAGGCGATAATAAATTCTACCGGAAAATCGCCACCGCCTGGCAAAGCGGGGGGCGTCACCGGGAACATCCTGATCCCGGGGATAGCGCTCAACCCCCTCTGGACATCCGGCAGGATCTGGGCCACAGTTCGCTTCCTTTCAGCCCACGGCTTCACCACCATCCCACCAAAACCAGAGGAGGGCATGGTGATCTGGAAGGTAAAATCGGTCTCCGAAGTTTTGAGAAAAACCTCGTTGGCCGCTGCCGCATAGCTGCTGGTCTGATCAAGGGTAGAGTTGGCAGACGACTCCATAATCCCGAAGATAACCCCCTGATCCTCGGAGGGAGCAAGCTCTACCGGCGACATGACAAACATCGGCACAGCAAGACCAGAAACAATCAGCCAGACACAATATACCGCGGGCCGAGAATTCAAGGTGACATCCAGCATCCTGGCGTAAATGGCCTTAAAACGATCAAAGCCCCGATTGATCCGGCCACTTAAACCATGATCGCTCATGCCGGCTTTCAGAAGCTTGGCAGACATCATCGGGGACAAGGTCAGCGCCACCACCCCGGAAATTGTCACCGCCCCGGCCAAAGTGAAGGCAAACTCCCTGAACAGCGCCCCGGTCAGCCCCCCCTGAAAACCAATGGGGAGATAGACCGCAGCCAAGGTAATGGTCATGGCGACAATCGGTCCCACCAGTTCCCGAGCACTGATAATGGCAGCATCAAAGGGGGACTTCCCTTCACGCAAATGGCGTTCAACATTCTCAACCACCACGATCGCATCGTCAACCACCAGACCGACAGAGAGGACAATAGCGAGCAGGGTAAGCAGGTTGATAGTGAAACCAAAGACCTGCATCAAAAAGACCGCGCCGATCAGGGACAGTGGGATCGCCACCACCGGGATAAATACCGAACGAAAGGAACCAAGAAAAAGAAAAATAATCACCACCACGATAATCAAGGTATCGCCTAAGGTCTTGACGACTTCGTTGATGGCATTATTAATGTAATTGGTGCCGTCATAGGCTAACCGCGCCTCTAGCCCGGTCGGCAGACCGGCCTGAATGGCGTCCATCTCTGTGCGCACCAGCTTGATCACATCAAGAGAGTTGGCGTTCGGCAGTGGCCAGATACCCATGAACACTGCGGTCTGACCTGAAAAACGGACCTCGGTGTCATAGTTCTCAGCCCCAAGAACCACCTCGGCAATATCCTCAATGCGGACTGTGGCCCCCTTCTGCTGCCAGACGATCAGTTTTTTGAACTCCTCGACCGAACGTAGATCCGTATCCGCAGTCAGGTTGACCTGGACCATGGCCCCCTTGGTTGCCCCCAAGGCAGCGAGATAGTTGTTGGCCGCCAGGGCCTGGCGGACTTGGTGAGGGGTGATACTGTACGCCGCCAACCTGTCCGGCTTGAGCCAAATCCTCATGGCAAAGGTACGAGCGCCCAGAATATCAGCCCGCTGTACACCGTTGAGTGCAGAGAGACGGGGTTGCACCACCCTTACCAAATAATCGGTAATCTCGTTCTGTTTAAGGATGTCCGAGGTAAAACTGAGATAGGCCGAGGCAAACTTGCTGTCCGCCGATTCAATATTGATGATCGGCACCTCGGCTTCCGGGGGTAAATCGGCACGAACCTGATCCACCTTGGAACTGATCTCGGCCAAGGCCTTGGTGGCATCATAGTTGAGCTTCAGCCGGACACTGATGGTGGAAAGTCCCTGAGCGCTCTGGGACTGGATGTAATCAATGCCGTCCGCGGCTGCGATGGCCCGTTCCAGATGGGTGGTAATAAACCCACGCACCAGCTCAGCACTAGCGCCAACATAGGCGGTGGTGACCGTTACCGTGGCATTTTCACTGCGAGGATATTGCCGGACATTGAGCGACCTGATTGCCTGAAACCCGGCAATAATAATAATCAAACTGATGACCAGGGCAAGAACTGGACGTCGGATAAATATGTCAGTAAAGTTCATGATTGGGCGTCACTTGTTTTCCAGTTGCGGGCGCAGGTTAAATTCCGG
>VMSU01000235.1 GCA_013792005.1 Desulfobulbaceae bacterium | reverse complement strand
TATATCGCACCTTTTGCTTAGCCATCCCCGGACTTTTTTGCGAGATTGTCAGACATGATCTGACGCTATTTACGATGACGAAAAAACGAAATATTACACTCGATAAGTTTTTTCAACAAGTTCATTGATAAATTTTTCAGGATCTGCCACACCCGCTGCTGAAATAATCAACTCCGCAGCCGACTGCTTCTGTCTGATCAGGCGCAGTCCATACTCGAGAAAACGCAATAACGGTTGACACATCCCGTCTATATTCTCCATAGTTTGCGGAGAACGAGTCAAAATGTAATCGATGGCGGTTTCATCAAAGGTGATGGTGGCTTGGCAGCGGTCACCAAGAATCTTTTGCCACCCTCTGATGTGGTCGACGAGGGAAACAAACAGGTCACAAACCATATCAGCATCACATGGCTCATCAACGATCTTGGCGGCCATCAGCTTTAAACGCTCAGGAGTCATCTCCACACCACGCTGTGCCAAGCTCACGGATTTTTTTATTGTAAGGAATGCGATAAGACGTTGAGTTTCCGACTCTTTAAGTATGGCGTAGCCTTCTTCATGGCGTCGACGGCAGTTGGGATCTTTCAACAATGATTGAAGTTCCGCCTCAGGGTCTACCAGAATTGCCTCATCCACCACCAAATATTTGATATCGGTTGAAGGGAGGGTCCTTTCAAATGGAAGCAGAAGATTTTCCACAACCCCTACCAGTCCCCTCGCCCCAGTCTTTTCGCACAGAGCCTTTTCCGCTACCTGCCCAAAGATATCAGGATTAAAGCTCAACCGTATGCCATAGACCAGAAAATCGAGCTTTTTGGCGTTGATCAGGGCGCAATTAGGGTTTAACAATATTTCCTGTAAGTCTGCCACTGTCAATTCTTCTAAAACGGCGCATACCGGAAGCCTACCAATAAATTCGCGTTCAAAACCAAACTGAACCAAGTCCTCGGCTTTAACTGCATCAAGTTGGCTTGCAACTTTGGACTGAGAGAGAATGGAACCTTCAAAGCCAATCGTCTGGTGATGAAGCCGTTTGCCAACAATCTCGGCAAGACCGTCAAAGGCGCCACTCATAATAAACAGAATATTTTTGGTATTTACAATTCGCTTCTCACGCTTCCCTGTTGCCCGATAATGCTCCATAGCCTCTATCTGGGAAATCATGTCATGAGAAACCTTTAAATCGACTTCTGTCTCCTCCATAGGCTTTAAAAGAGCACGTTGAACACCCGCTCTAGAGACATCGAGTCCTTGCCTGCCGATCGACCCGGCAATCTTGTCAATTTCATCAACATAGATGATGCCGTATTGAGCGCGTTCAATATCGCCATCAGCCTCCCTGACCAGATCCCTAATCAGATCTTCAACATCGCCACCAACATATCCGGTCTCACTGAACTTTGTGGCATCGCCTTTGATTAAGGGCACCCCCAAACGTGCTGCAATCAATTTGATCAGAAATGTCTTGCCGACTCCGGTAGGACCAATGAGCAGGATATTGTTCTTAATGCGTCCAGCAAGGCTGTTGTCAGACAGGCCATGGTCCTTGGAGTATCGGATACGGTTAAAGTGAGTGCAGATCTTGGTCGCCAGTACCGCTTTTGCCCGGTCTTGCTTGATGATATATTCGTCGAGGTAAGCGATTAGGTCCTGGGGTTTGAGGTCAAAACGGTAGAGTTGCTCTTTATGGGACGACTCGGACTTTCCCTTACCGTCCTTATCCTCTTTGACAGCAGGATGAAGTCCAGTGGAAACTATGGTAATCCGGTCTCCGTATTTACGAGATAGATAGTCACCAATTTCTTTTTCCAGTTCTTTTTGATCAGGGAGTGTTGTTTCTTTAGTATTCATGAAAAATCATGCCTTTACCGCTATTACTGGGGACAAAAAACAGCTGTTTCTAAGATGGTGTCCGATGAGTTCTTTTGATGACTGAACCTTGATGGCGTCGCAAAAAGCCCGATCTACTGCGTTGCAGCGCACTTTTGCTTAGCCCTCCCGTGACTTTTTGTGAGACCATCAACCTTATGGTCATTTTATTTGTAACTACACAGGTTAACGGTAATCAGTTATCGGTTTACGGTTAAAAGAATCATGGTTAGTCATAAATCATCGCATGACACTCAATGTCAGTGTGTTCTCAGCCATTGGCAGGACCCAATCACCGTCAACTGTCAACCGTAAACCGACAACCTTCTAAGTTACAAATCATTTATCGATATCTATATCTAAATGAAATCAATACATTTTCTGACGATTTGTATCTTTCATAATAAACACCGGCGGCAGCCCGGTTGAGAAGCTGAGCAGTTATTTTTATTTTAGCATAAAGCGCTGTTGAAAACCTTGAAAAACTGCAGGGTGAGCGTGAACTCTGCGTTTCTACTTCAACGGGAAAGGCATGGCGTACATTTGTCGTTTATCAGGAATAATTAAAAAATACAGTACCATATGTTATTAAAAAGAAACGTGGCTCTTAACTATTCTCAGCTAAACCTTCGGATGAAGATGAAAATAGTTAAGAGCCACAAAAGTTATTCTACCCCACGGATCTTACGGTGAAGATGACTCCGTTCTACGCCAATCTGTTCTGCTGTTTTAGAAATATTGCCATCGTTTTCCGCGATCTTGGCTTGAAGAAATTGTCGTTCAAACTCGCGTCTGGCGTCTTTGAAATTCATTGCCAGAATTGAGTTAGGGATCAGACATTCACCAAGGGCAGAGGGAGAGTTTGTTATTGCTAAGTCGGCCTCATGATCTGACGTTTGCTCATGTTTAGGGAAGGGCAACCCAAGAAGCTGGCAGATGAAATCTTCAGACACCTCGCTATCGGGAGCCATGATCAATGCCCTTTCAACAACATTACGCAACTCTCTGACATTACCAGGCCAGTGATGTCTCGTCATCGCCTTGATAGCCGAAGTGGTAAACTTCTTGGCAAGCAGACCCTTTCCTGCATATTCGGCACTGAAATCAGCCACCAGATCCCCGATATCCTCTAGCCTTTCCCGTAAAGGAGGCATAGTCACTGGCACAACGTGCAGGCGCCAATAGAGGTCGACACGAAAACGACCTGCAGCAATCTCCTGCTCCAAGTCTTTGTTAGTGGCAGCCAAAACTCGAACATCAACAGACAAAGTCCGACCACCTCCAACCCGCTCGAATTTTTGTTCCTGGAGGATTCGCAAGATTTTCGCTTGTGTCTTCAGACTCATATCGGCAATCTCGTCCAGGAACAAAGTGCTGCCATCAGCAAGATCGAATTTCCCTCGTTTACTTGCGGTAGCACCGGTGAAAGCGCCCTTCTCATGACCAAAAAGTTCGCTTTCGATCAACTCTTCGGGGATGGCTGCGCAATTCACCTCAATCATTGGTTTGTGTCTACGTTCTGAGTACCGATGGATGGCTTGAGCCACCAGTTCTTTGCCTGTCCCGTGCTCTCCGAGAATCAGAACCCAGGCGTTGGTGGGGGCAACTCTGGCAATCAACTCCTTAACCGTCACAATTGATGACGATGCACCGGTAAGTTCCGGCTTGCCCTCGGTCTTTTGCCTGAGAATAGCATTCTCTTTCTCTACCTGGGAGAGGTGAAGCGCGTTTTTGATCGAAAGAACAATCTTGTCGTAGCCTGGAGGTTTCTCGATAAAATCATAGGCCCCCATCTTGGTAGCTTGGACTGCAGTATCGATAGTACCATGTCCTGAAATCATGATTACCGGAAGGTAAGGGTTATGCTCCTTCATCCTCCTTAGAGTTTCAATTCCATCAATTCCGGGCATCCAGACGTCCATCAGCACCAAACTAACCTGCTCTTTCTCGATGATCTGCAGTGCTGTCTCCCCGGAGTAAGCGCAGAGCGGTTGATACCCCTCATCCTGGATAATACCTTTGATTGACTCAACGATACTTTTTTCGTCATCAACGATGAGTATTTTCATTTTAAAACCTTATAAAAGCTAAGCAACGGTAACAAGGGGAAGTTCAATGAAGAAAACCGCTCCCTGGGGTTTATGGTCTTTAACTCTAATATATCCGCCATGGTCAGCGATAACTGTATTGACGATGGCAAGGCCCAGGCCAGTGCCGGTCTTTTTGGTGGAAAAGTAAGGTTCAAAGACCCTATTCTTGTCGAGGTCGTTGATTCCAAGCCCGTTATCCTTCACTTCGATTATGGCCAGTCGTTCATCACGATGAGCGGCGATCTCCACATCAATAGCTCCCCCAGGTACCGGGACAGCGGCTACTGCATTATCGAGCAGATTGACAAGTACCCGCTTCAACTGCTCCGCGTCGAAATAAAATGCTGGCACTCCTTGATCAACAAAAGTGAACGAAATCTCCTTATGCGCCTCTTGAAAAAGAATCAAGACCTCAGAGACTATCACTCCGAGATGATTGATTGATTTTCTCACAACGGGCATCCGGGCAAAACTGGAAAATTCGCTGACCAGGTGTTTTAACTCATCAACCTGTTTGATAATAGTCGAAGTACATTGATCAAAGACTTCCCCTTCTCCTGCCAGTTTATCCAAGTAGCGTTTTCGCAACCTTTGGGCAGACAGCTGAATAGGGGTCAGGGGATTTTTTACCTCATGGGCAATTCGTCGAGCTACCTCCCGCCACGCAGCCATTCGTTGTATCTTTTCAATCTCAGTCAGATTATCAAAGACTATGACAACGCCAATTGACCTATTTTCTTCATCCTCTAACTTAGTAAAATTGACTCGCAACGAGAGCGTTTCATTATTAACCGTAATCTTGATGGAACGTTGAATCGAGCTTCGGCCGGACTCTGCCAATTCGTCAAAAAAATGCTCCAGAATAGAGAGATGGTTCAAACGGAGGATTGATATATAATTCTTGTTGATGATATCCTCGCCCTTAATCCGTAACAGTTCTTCGGCGAATTTATTGATGGTCAACACCCTGCCCTGACCATCCAACGATATCACTCCGGCTGTGACATTCTGGAGAATAATTTCTGTGTATCGACGTCGCTTTTCAGTTTCATCGTTGACTTGACGCAAGGCTTGATGGGCTTCGGCAACTTGCCTTGTGCTGGATAATAAATCACGAGTCATACGGTTGAACGAGTCAACGAGCATTCCCATTTCATCGGCGGAACTTTTTTCCAGAACAAAATCAAGTTCACCGTCAGCAACCCGTTTCAAGCCTTCCGATAATTGTGCCATTGGTCGGGTCAATCCGCTTGACACATAAAAACCGAACCAGATCGCGCTGAAAATTATAAGTAAGGTAACGATAAGAAGCACTACCAGGATACTGGTCTTGAGTGGGTTCTTCAACAGCAGAAGCTGTCGATATCCTTGGATCCCTTTTGAAATAGTACTCAGTTTGGCTAACCGTTCTGCCGGGATTAATCTGCTTGTCACGAGCAGGTAGTGCTCTTCGTTTTGACTAAACTGGGTCAAGGTCCGAACAACTTCTCCACTGTGAACGGCCAACGAATCGGAAAGTTCCACCTCTCCACTTAATCCACGGCGTAGCAGCTCTGCAGAGAGTATCGGTAAGGGAGCGCTACTTTGATCATTCATCAAATCCACCACCCGTTGCCGATCACTACTGTAAATTGTCAGTCCTGTCAGCATGAAGGTCTTGAGTTGTGCCCTCAGATAAGAAATTTGATCTCTCAAATCTTTTCCCTCTGTCTCTTGAGTGAGGACAGAGGCAAGAAGCACACCATCTTTCTTAAGTTGATCTTTTACCTCTTGATACACTTCCTGGGCCAACTCCAGTGAGACATTAAGTGATCGATCGACGTTGCTGTTAAACCAATAGTCCATACTGGTAGAGACAAATTGCAGAGATACAAAGAAAAGCAGCGTGGTTGGAATAAGGGAAAGGGAAACAAAGGAGATGACCAGCTTGGTCCTGAGTGAAGTGCCTAAAATCCGTCGCCTGCGATCAAAAACCAATTCCACCAAGTTCCTCATGGTTAGAAACACCATGAGTAGAAGAAGAATAACGTTGAGATTGATCAGGATAAAAACCAAGACATTACCGCT
>VMSU01000234.1 GCA_013792005.1 Desulfobulbaceae bacterium | reverse complement strand
AGTTGAAAGAACTTGGCGATGTTTTCACCGTAAAGCTCAATGTATTTGATGCTTTCTTCTTTCTGGGGAATAATGGTCCCGATAATTGAGGCCACAGCCAGAACAAAGAGTGTAAACAGCGCCAATTTGACAGAGGCGAAAAAATTCCAGAGACTATTGCCTTTTTTATTTTCCATGATGGAACGTATTCCTGTTGTGAGAAAGCAGCGTTAAATGCTGATCTTGATTAATCGACAAAAGAAAACCTGCCAGGTGAGATGAATGGCAGGTTGCCACAGGGGAGTTTCCTAGAAAAATATATATTAAGAGAACTCAACCGATTAGTTAACTGACTTTAAGACATTTTTAAAATTTTTCAATGGAAATTGTGGGTACTCCCACTGAGATGTTGAGGGCGAATATCGGGATCACCCCAGTTCTGCTAATAACCGGTCAATGTCATCTTGGCTTGCTTCTCCTGCCGGTACGGTTTCTTCTGTTTTTGCTGCCGGCGCCGTTTGGGTGGGTGGGGAAGGTGTTGGGGGAGATTGACTTTGGATGCGGGCGGAGATTTCAGTGAGAACACGTTTAGCCGCGCTTTCACCCGCTGCCAGGGACTCTTCATAGGAAAGTTGTGGCTCTTGCGTCTTCTTGCTGAGCATGGTTTCTGCCAGAGTTTTTAGTCCTTTTATCTTCTGTTCGAAGGGGTTGTACTGGCCGGAGGAGGCAACTTCTGTCGCATCTCTGAGTCGATTGGCATCATGCTGGATACTGGCAGCGATGACCATGGCGTTTTCGATATGGGTTGTTAGATCGTCTGACATATCTGGGCCGTAATCGGTTTGTTCCACGCTTTGGTATATCAGCTTGTCGATTGCAGTATGGCATTCATCCAGGAGTGATGCCATACTGTCACTGGGAGTGTTTGCTGGGGGGGCTGATTCACTGTTATCCTCGTCGATAGTGGTCATCTCCTCCTTGGGTGGTATCTCAAGTGGAAGAAATTGATCAAGAAAAATTGAGGCCTGCTGCTGATCCATTTTTGCCAGAAGGTTGCACGTAGTTTTTTCACTGCAGGCTGAGCCCAGGGCTGTGTATATATCGGTCATGGGGACGGTCAAAAAACCATCGTCTTCGGTGTACGTGCTAACTTTTGGGCTGATCGCGTTATAGAAGGCATTTTTGTCAAAAATTTCTTCCGCCTTAGCGCGAGAATTCTGGATATGGCTCTTGACGGTTTCGTTGGTGCACAGTTCGTAGATGGTTTGAAACACAGTGTCAAGGTTGAAAAGATAGCGGGTAATGGTTTTAGTGGTCGGGGGGGATGAGGTTTGGGCGGCTGGTGGGCATAGGTTGGTGGCCTGGGAGATT
The DNA here is from genome assembly GCA_013792005.1 of Desulfobulbaceae bacterium. NCBI lineage: Bacteria > Pseudomonadati > Thermodesulfobacteriota > Desulfobulbia > Desulfobulbales > Desulfobulbaceae > Desulfobulbaceae bacterium. The sequence goes on along the minus strand of VMSU01000234.1, from coordinate 16,179 downwards.
TTTTCAGACAAACGTTCCAAGGCAGGTGTGAGAGTGGGAACGCTATGGTTTGTTGTTCTCCCTGGTTGCGACGTAGTGGCTTTTAATGTCTGAAGCACATTTTTTAATTCATTTGCCATGTCGGCAAGATCGCGAATGGTTCCCTCTTGCGAAGTGCTGGTGGAATGTGTTCTGGAGGTTACCTCTTTGTCAAGCAGGGAAATTTCTTGGAGAAATTTTTGGGAGCAACGCTCGAAGTAGTCATCGGCTGCGGGGGGGGCAGGCGATACTGGAGGTGTCAGAGTCGGAGACGATGGCTTTTCTATTTCAACAAACTTCTCCACTTCGACAATCTTTTCTACTTCGATAATTTTTTCGACCACTTTGGTGGTGCTTGGCTCGTTTGAAGCTAGGACGGTAATGTTATATATGATGTCATCCGTGGGGATTCTGAAAAAACCACTGCACATCTCCAGATTCACTTCTGTCTTTTTCTTGTCAGTCATGGCTTGATCATCCCTTATCGCGCGAGGTCGTTTTTTGTCTGGCCTTCATTACTTGATTTACAGATCTTGTTATCTGACACGGCCTGTAAAACGGACACCAATTTCATATTTAGCCGGTTGGGCGCTGTCTTTGGCGCACCACATGACGGACCCTATAGCCTTAAGTATTCCGATGTCGCCAGGGTCTCCCGTTGGGGTCCATTCATCGCCATCTTCCACCCAGCCTGCAAATTCAAGCTCAAGGATTATCTGGGTTCCTTTGTCGATAGCCTGGTTTGCTAGAAAGCGGACTCCTCCTCCGCTATAATCGCATAAATTACCGCGCTGGGCGTGGGTATTCTTGGCGATATCTTCAAACCGGCGGTAAGAGATGTTTGACCGCCGGTGGAGTCGGTCATGTTGTCGGCGTTCGTCCTGGAGCATCGAGATTTCGTTGATCACTGCCTCACCTTTGCGTCGAATTATTAAGTGCCTATACAGTTTTACGCAGATTTGCCAAAAAAAATCAATACGGTAATATTCTTTATTGATGGAACGTGTGTTGTCTTGGCGCTAAGCGAAGTATTTCAACTTTTTTAAACCCAAGCCCATTTAGGTGACGCCTCTCACTTGAGGAAAGGCAAAAGCGCTTTGAACTCAGGTGTTCCTGCTTGATGGAGCAGTTCATAAATTATCATTTCGGTATTTGCTACGACACCACCGATTTCAGTTATTCGGTGAAGTCCCGTGCTGTGATTAAGGTGGGTGCGGGAAGAAACGGCATCAGCAGGGACCCATGAAGAGTACCCTGCTCGCAATGTTCCAAGCACAGTTTGGTAGATGCAGATATGAGTCTCTACTCCACAGAAAATCAAAGTATTCCTCTCTTGAGGAAGATGATTAACCTCATGCCGGACTTGAGGGTTATTGAACCCCCCAAACTCCATCTTGTCGATGGGGCTAACGCCGTTAAGCTCATTCTTTATTTCTGGCAGGAAGTCGCCGATCCGTGCAACATATTGGGTGGTGGCGATGATTGGGATGTGCAGGGCTTTGGCGGTTTTGATGAGTAGGACGCTGTTTTTGACAACACTGTCCCTGCCTTCGATAACTGGCATCAGGCGATCTTGAATGTCGATAACCAGAAGGGCACAACAGGATGGATTCAGATAGTTAAGGTGCATAGCTCCTCCATGTTCTTGAAGTTTTGGCAGGGCAATTTGAAGTTTGCAAAAAGAGATGATTCATTGTAAGCGTTTAGCAGATAATGGGCGGGCTTCATGGCCCAATGATATGGGTTACTATCTCGGGTACGTCGTTCTGATCTCTCAGCCATTCCCGGACTTTTTGCGAGATGGTCAATGTTGAGGGCATTACACTTACGATTTCTTGTTTGTCAACAGGGGATAAGACTATTCGTACGCTATCGTGAGTCGTGGATAATGTTCAAAAATAAATTACTCCAGGGGATGCAAATATGCAATACAGGCGCATAATTGATGTGCTGAAAGGGGAAAGGGTCGGGGCAGAAGTTGAGGTTCGGGGTTGGGTGCGTTCCTGCCGTAACTCCAAGGAAGTGTCGTTTGTCGATGTTAATGATGGTTCCTGTTTGGCGAATTTACAAGTGGTGGCGGATGATCGCGTGGCCAATTATGCATCCGAGGTCAAGCGGTTGCTTAATGGCTGTGCCGTGGTGATTGTTGGAGAGTTGTGCGTCTCGCCCGCGCAAGGACAATCAGTGGAGTTGCGAGCTGATGCAATCAAAGTCGTGGGCTGGGCAGGGGAGGAGTATCCGTTGCAAAAAAAACGGCACTCCTTTGAATTCTTAAGGGAAATCGCTCATCTTCGCCCACGAACAAATTCTCTTGGGGCAGTTGCCAGGGTGCGAAGCTCTCTGGCAACTGCAGTTCACACTTTCTTTGTCGAACGAGGTTTTTTCTATGTTCACACTCCGATCATCGGTACTGGTGATTGTGAGGGAGCAGGAGAGGCATTCACGGTAACCTCCATGAGTCATGACCGACTTTCGGCTGGGGGAGTTGACTGGAGCCAGGATTTTTTTGGGAGCCCAGCAAATCTTACGGTCAGCGGGCAGTTGGAGGCAGAGGCCTATGCCCTCGCCCTGGGCCGGGTCTATACCTTTGGCCCAACGTTTCGGGCTGAGAATTCCAATACCAGCCGTCATCTAGCCGAGTTCTGGATGGTCGAGCCCGAGATGGCCTTTTGTGATTTCGAAGAAGACATCTCGGTCGCAGAAAGTTTTTTGAAGTATCTTGTTCGTCATGCCCTTGAGCGCTGCCAGGAAGATTTGGCGTTGATGGCGCAGTTTATTGATAAGGATTTGTTGTCGAGGCTGGAGCTGGTGGCCGCAAAAGATTTCGTGCGGCTATCTTATACCGATGCGGTGCGGCTTTTGTCCGATTCTGCTGTCGAGTTTACTCAGTCGGTCGTTTGGGGTGCCGATCTTCAGTCAGAGCATGAGCGGTTCCTTACTGAGCAAGTATTCAAACAGCCGGTGATTGTGACTGATTACCCACAGCAAATTAAACCGTTTTATATGCGGGTTAATGATGACGGGCAGACGGTAGCGGCTATGGACATCCTCTTTCCTGGAATTGGTGAGATTGTCGGTGGCAGTCAGCGTGAAGAGCGTCTGGACCGGCTTGTTGGGCGGATGACCTCAATGGGTATGGACCTTGATAGGTATCAGTGGTATCTTGATCTCCGTCGTTTTGGCAGTGCCCCCCACGCCGGGTTTGGTTTGGGTTTCGAGAGGATTGTTCAGTTCGTCACCGGCATGAAGAACATCAGGGACGTGATTCCATTTCCACGCACACCCGGTTCAGCCGGATTTTAGCCCTGGAGTGTATACCGTCAGCTTTCCAGACGAATTACTCTCAGGTCTTGCCTGAGCAACAAGTAGACTCACAAGGAATAAATGATGGTGAAGAGCAAGGATGAGTGGCGGCAGGAATATCATGGGACCTCCCCTGTGGCCGATGGCAAGACTGCGGAGGCTCTTCGACGTCTTGATGCTTATCGTCGCAGTCGGCAGGTCTTTATTGAGCCGACAGCGGTCTTGGCTCAGATGCGAATTAATGCCCTGCTTGACGGCAAGGAGTTGATTGTTCCGGGTCCGGGTCTGCGGGATGGTTTCTATCGGCTGATGCCTTTTTCAGTTCCCTTTCCCAAGCTCTCTTTTGCTGTGAGTCTTAAAGGTGTGCCGGTTTATGGCCAATTGTTGCCGCATCAGGAGTTATCGCGGCTTGACATTGGAATTATGGTCGCCGAGGCCTTGGCTGTTGATGCTAGTGGAGTCAGGCTGGGTGATGGCAGCGGTTTTTTTGATTTGGCGTGTGCCATTCTCAACCATTGTGGGGCGTTGACTGAGGTGTCGACAGTGTTGGCTGCGGCGGTTGTGAATCGACCGGAGCAGTTGCCCGCCGATTCATGGGATGTCAGGATGGATGGTGTGTTGGACGCTCAAGGGGCGCACTTTTTTCAGCATGATCGCGAATTGCCGGCAATTGACTGGTCGCACTTGGTCATGCAGCGGATTAAGAGGATTACTCCTCTGTGGCAGGAGTGGAGACGTTCGCATCTCTCGTCGTCGGAGGTCAATGGGGTTACAGATACATGATCGCTCTCCAGGGAATCTTGTCGATAAGGGCAGGAAGTTCGGTCTTGGAGATCCCGAGTCGCTCGAGACTGGACACCAGGGGCTCGGAGCTTATGAGTTCGGATTCGTAGCCGGAGAGGTACCAAGAAGTCAAGAAGTCAGCAAGATAGACAAGGTGGGTGAGGTCGTGGTGGCTACTCGCCTGGTCGGGCTGATGATGGTGAGCGATGACCTGAGCGATTGATTCAGGAAGATCCCATTCGTCGGTCAGCAGTTTGCCTGCCTCTTGGTGGTCAATGCCAAGAAATTGGTTTTCAAAGCTGGAGAGAACGGTTTCCCCCGGTTGGTTGTGTTGGTAAAAGAGAGGTCGAAAGGAGGCGAAGTAGCGGTCGAGTACGACCTTGCCAATATCATGCAGAAGCCCTGCAGAATACGCCGCATCAGGTTTTACCAGTCTGGTTTCTTCGGCAATGATTCTGGCCGAGTAGGCTGTGCCGATAGCATGTTTGTAAAGACCGCCTTTGATCAGGGCGTATCCACCGTTTTGCACCTTTAATAGCGAGGAAAAGGCAGCTGTTGCCACCATCTGCAGGAGATTTTCTTGGCCAAGGATGAGCACGGCCTTGGCAAGGGTCTCGATCGGGTGTCGAGGTGCGACCAGGGCGGAGTTGCACAGGCTTAATATTTTTCCGGTCAAGACCTGGTCGGATCCGATAGTGTCCACAAGCTCACTGGTGTCATATTCGCCTTCCGAGATTAAGTGGATAACCTTTAATGCTGTTTGAGGGATCGGAGTTATGTCGTTGATCGCTTGGATGATGTCCTGTCGGGTTGGTTTCTTGATTGGTTCTCCATCGGGATCAATTTTAAAGCGGGTAGTAATTTCAGTGTGCCATGTGGCGGTATTTAGGGTCATAATATAGGGAGAAAAACCACAAGACTCTTCTTTGACGATAGGAATCTGCCTCTCTTTCAATATTGCGTGAGCATTCTCTACGCAGCGCCCACCGATGTTTAAGGCCAGATCGTGTTCCGATATTTTGCCAAAGAGGGCGCCTCCTGCGAGTACCGCTTCAAGTCTGTCAGGATTGGCTCCAGCCTGTTGAAGGGCATGAATGAAGTGGAGGAGGCCGGTTGTGACATAGTTGTCTGGCATCCAGTCGCTGTTAGGGGTGGCCGGTTCAGGGAGGATAAAGTGTGCTGCGCCGCCGATACCGACTACCCGGTCGTAGATAACTATTCCAACGCAGGAGCCTAGCAGCAGCTTTAATGTGCGTTCTTGACCAATGACAATGGTGTGTTCACCCGAGGCAATGTATTCGATTGGTATCATTATGAAAAGAACCTAAGGTTTTAATTTTGTGCCGCCTTGCGAGGGGAGGATTGAGTTTTGCTTGCTAAACACTGTTAAAATAATATGTTTGTTTTTATGTAACTGTCCAGCAGCCTGGTAGCCTGGGTGTGCATGGTTTCATCATGCGCACCGATTGGTGGGCCATTCATGATCCGCGTGCGCAACAAGTTGCGCACCCCTGACATTAAGTATCATGCGATGATTTATGATAAACCATGATTCTTTTAACCGTAAACCGATAACTGATTACCGTTAACCTGTGTAGTTACGTTTTTATTAATCCAAGGAGCAAGGGATGGCACCATTAAAAGTATTGATTGCCGAGGATGAGAAAGTAACTCAGAGGGTTTATCAGGCGTCTTTGCCTGGAACTCTTTGCCAGTGTAAGATTGCGGATAATGGTGAGGACGCGATTCGGCTCTATGACGAGTGGAAGCCGGATGTGGTGCTGCTTGATTTCAGTATGCCTACTCTTAATGGCTATCAGGTACTGAAAACTATCCGCGAGGAGCGCAGGGATAAAGCCACGGTCATTATCATGGTGACGGGGCAGTCGGATAAGGATTCTATTGTTGCCTGTGCCAAACTCGGGGTGCATGGTTATATTGTCAAGCCTTTCATTAATAAACAACTGGCACCGAAGATAGTCAAGATTTATCGGGATAGCAAGAAATAGTGAAGACGGCAGGGGGGCTAACTCCCGGAGTTATTGTTCCATGACGATTTCGTATTCCAGGCCAGTCTTGTCAAAGTGTCCCAACACATTTTTTAAGGCCTGCAAGGTTTCGATTTCGAAATTTATTTGCCAGGCGGAAGTCCCGTCAGGGAGTGATGACAACATGATGATATCATGAATCTTCATTTCCTGGGGAGCGACGCCCAGCATCATCAGCAGACGGTTGCGGCTGATGACTTTTAACATGATGATGGTCTGGGGTTTACTGATCCTTGTCTCTTTTTGGTTCCATTTGACTTCCACGACATCTTCCCGCTGGAGATTGAGTGAGCGCATCTTGACGCACTCTTTGCGGTGTACGGACAGGCCGCGGGGGCTGAGGAGGCCGTAAAGTCCTTTTGCCGTCGGTACTGGCGAGCAGCAGCGCGAGAGCTTGATGCAGGCCGGGTCCAGGCTGGTAAGGAAAATCTGATTCAGCGCCCCGGTTGGCGGGGCCAGGGTGGGGTGTCCAGCGTAGAGGGTGTCCTTAATGAACAGGATTAGATCCGTGAGCAGCAGCTGGCCGTTTCCCACCTCCTGGTACAGTTCGGTCATGGCGCTCAGTTCAAAGTGTTCCAGCAGGGCATTGGCGGGATCATTTTCCAAAAGTTCCCTGGGCAGGCCGTAGCGCTTCATCTCTTGGCGGAGGATGGATCTGCCGATGTCTTCGGCGAGAATCTCCCGTTTATGGCGGAAAATTTTGGAAAGTGATGAGCGGGCCTTGGCCGTCTGGCAGAGTTCAAGCATCTCTGGTTCGAACTCTGTTTGTTGTTTGCGGGTAATGATTTCGACCCGGTCGCCGTCTTCGAGGATATGTTTGATGTCGGTTCGCTGACTGCCGACAATGGCGGAAACGCAATGGCTGCCGATCTCGGTATGGACCTTGAACGCGAAATCGAGGACAGTGCTTTGAATTGGCAGGCAGATCCGCTCTCCCTTTGGAGTGAAGGTGTAAATCTCCTTGCCGCCCGAGGCTGCGATGGCATCAGTGTATGAGAGATCGTCATCGCCTCCCAGAATATTGAAGATCTCCTTAACCTCTTCTTCGTAGGCTGATGGTCTGTGTCGGTTGTCGAGCCACATTCTGATCAGGCCTATCCTGCCAACCTGGTACATATGGTTGGTTCGTAGTTTGAACAAGTAGTTCTGTCCGTCGATGTTGGCGCGAGCGTGCAGGCTTTGGTAGCCGGTTGGTTTTGGATTGGCGATGAAGTCGCGGATACTGCTGGGGATGGGCGGATAGATTTGGTTGACGACCCCTAATGTTCGGTAGCAGGACTGGATATCGTCGACAGCGATGATAATCTCGATAGGGGTTTCGATCTCCTTGACCAGCACTTGATTTTCGGGGTCGAAATAGGCCCATAACCCTTTGGCAACGATATAGATTTCCCCATTAATCCAGCACTGTTCCAGTTCGGATTGGATGCGTCGCTTGATCTCCAGGACTCTGGGGTCGGTAGTAATTTTGGTGATATTTGATTTAAGCCGTTGGCTCTGTCTCGGGAATTTGTAGCTTAACGCCAGATCGTACAACTCGCGCTTGAGTTCAAAGAGACCCATGATTCGCGACATGGGGGCGTAAATGTTCAAGGTCTCTTCGGCGATTTTCTGGCGCTTATGCTTCGGCATGGAGTCCATGGTCCGCATATTATGAAGCCGGTCGGCCATTTTGATCAGCATTACCTCGATCCGTGATGCCGCCCCGGAAAAAATTTTGCGATGCACCTGCTTGGAAAAGGCTTGGCGGTCACCGCTGAAGTCGATAACCTTGGTGCATCCGTCAACGATGGCCTCGACATTGCGCCCGAAATATTCGCCAATCACCTCATGGGTAACTTCCGGCACATCTTCGATGGTGTCGTGAAGGATGGCGGCGGCCAGGGTCTCAGGGTCGTTAACGCTCAGTTCTTGGGCCAGGATTTGTGCAACATGGCAAGGATGGCTGATGTACGCTTCGCCAGACTTGCGGACTTGTCCCTGGTGGGCGTCAACTGCGAAGCTTAACGCCTTCCAGAATGGTTTGGCCGGGCCTTCTTGGTTTCCCAGGAAGCGCTCCATGGTAGCAATATAGTCGGAGAGGTTGAACGTGTTGGTCATAGGGTGATAGTGATGAGATCGTGACCTGGAGGTAACGGATCGTAACTGCACAGGTTGTCGGTTTGCGGTTGACAGTTAGTGATCTCTGCCAATGGCGGACCAATCACTGGTATTAAAAATTATGCTATGATGCATGATGTCTATAGTGATTCTGGTAACCGTAAACCGGGAACTGAATCACCGTTAACCTAGGTAGTTACGACGAATCCAAAATATCTACTCGTACTAACGCAAAGCCGGGGAGAACGCAAAGGAAATTGTTCGAGTGACTCCGGATGAGGAGAGACTTTGAGGCGTATCTGGGTGATACTGTTGATGTGCCGTTGTTATCGTAATCATCTTAAGGGAGTGCCAATGGTTGTTGATATAGAGAAATTTATCCGTGTTGTTGCGGAGGAGGTCAAGGAGTATCAGGTGCCGGTGGTTGATCTGATTGCGGTGCAGACCAAGGATCCCTTTAAGGTGCTGGTTGCTACCATCCTCTCAGCCCGCACCAAGGACGAAGTGACGGCTCAGGCATCGAGCCGACTCTTTGCTAAGGCCCCGGACTTGGAGAGCCTGGCCTGGCTTAACGAGCAAGAGCTGAGCCGGTTGATATATCCGGTGGGGTTTTATAAGGCCAAGGCCGGATATTTGGCCCGTCTGCCTTCAGCGTTGGCAATTTTTGGCGGTAGAGTGCCTGATGCTATTGATGATCTTGTAACCTTGCCGGGTGTTGGGCGGAAGACCGCTAATCTGGTGCGTAGTGTGGCCTTTGGTAAACCTGCCATCTGTGTCGATACCCATGTTCACCGGATTATGAATCTCTGGGGTTATGTCCAGACGAAGACCCCGCTTGAGACTGAGATGGCGCTTCGTGAGACTCTGCCCGAGCAGTATTGGATTACCATTAATTCGATACTGGTAGCTTTTGGTCAGGGAACCTGTAAACCGGTAGCTCCCCATTGTGATGCCTGTCCATTGACAGCGGAATGTCCTAAGATTGGGGTTGCTCCCCGCAAGAATGGTCTGCAGAAAAAGAAGGTTGGCGCAGGAAAGCTGTTGATTTCATGGAACGTCAATGGGATACGGGCGCTGGAGAAGAAAGGATTTCCCGAGGTGGTGCAGAGGCTGAATCCCAATATTTTGGCAATCCAAGAGACCAAGGCTCATTCAAAACAGTTGTCGGAAGAACTTCGACATATCCCCGGCTATCACTCATATTGGCACTCTGCTGTTCGCCCAGGGTATTCCGGGGTGGCTGTCTATACCAAGGTTGAGCCGCTGGCGGTGATCGAGGGGATTGGTGTTGATGAAGTTGATCGTGAGGGGCGGGTGCTAACCTTGGAGTACCACGATTTTTTTTTGGTTAATGCCTATTTCCCAAATGCCCAGCACGGGTTGCTGCGAATTGACTTCAAGCTTGCCTTTAACCGAGCGTTACATCTTTTTGTCGATACCTTGGCCACTAGAAAATCAGTAGTGATTTGTGGCGATTTTAATCTGGCGCATAAGGCCATTGACTTGAAGAATCCTAAGGATAACGAAGAGAACCCAGGATACTCGCTTCCTGAGCGGCGGTGGATGGATGAGTTTGTTGGATCGGGTTATATTGATACCTTCCGGGAGTTTAACCAGGAATCAGAACAGTACAGTTGGTGGAGTTATCGCTTTAATGCCAGGGAGAGGAATATCGGTTGGAGAATCGATTATTTTTGCGTCGATCAGTCAAGCCGTCACCGGATCAAAGATGCGCGGATCTTATCGGAGATCATGGGCTCTGATCATTGTCCGGTGACCTTGATGTTTGTTTGATGCTTTCGCGAACAGGCTGCGCTTTGGGTTACTGCCGCCGAGCCATGATGATGGCTCCTCCGGCCAGGCAGAGGCAATGAATTGACCAGGAGGCGGCAATTGTAGACAGAACTGCCGTTTGGGCCATTGCCTGCATGCCACTCCATAAAGCCCAGACCACGAATGAGCCGCCAGCGCTGATTGGAACGGCGAAGGCCAGGTTGATGCCGGACCTTCCCATCTCAAAGCAGAGGATGACCGGGAGCGCCAGCCAGAGTAGGGGGATTCCCAGAAGCAGGAACGAGAGACGGCGATGGGCCTCAACCAGGCTCTTGCGTTGGTCTGGCTGGGATGAATCCAAGGCTTGGCGGATTAAGGAAAACAGTGGTTTTCCAAAATCAAGGGCAATCGGCGTCAGGAAGGAGGCCGGGCTTTCAGGTAGGGAGATGGTCGTCTCCTGGAAAGGTTCGACCTTACTGTTTGCTCCCTTTGAGCGGATCTGACCGTTTTTTAGTCGCCAACTATCGACATCGTAATTGGCTGTTTGGGCGAACAGGCTGATGCCTGGACCATCTTTGCTTGCAAACTCTTGATAGCGGAAATTGGAAAAGACTTGATGCGCCTTGCTTTGATCTCGGAATGAGTATATCCCCTGTCTGCCGCGAACGAAGGTGACTCCTTTCCGAACCGTTCCCACCCCTTTCTCACCCAAGACGTCCTGACGCCAAATTCTGGTCATCTCCATTCCTGCTGAGGGAAGGAGCCATTGCCCGGCAGCAAGGGCTACGCTGGTGCAGAGTATCGCTCCAATGCCAAAGGGAATCATCACTCGATATTTGGCGATTCCTGCGGCGTTTAACGAGAGCAGTTCTCGGCGGTTTACTAAGAGGCCGAGGGTGATGATACCGGAAAGAAGCAGGCTTACCGGGCTGATCTGGTCAAGAATAACAGGAATCTTCATGAAAAAATAGCGGGCGGCCAAGGCCAGAGGGAGGCCCCGTTCCTGGAAATTGTCGAGTCTCTCAAAAATATCGACCAGGAGATAGAGTGAGGTGAGGGCGGTGACAATCAACAGGAAGTGCAGCGCCATCTGCTTGATAATGTATCGGTCCAGCAGGATCATTGGCGTGCTCCCTTTGATATCATCTCGAGTATTTTTCCCCACGCCGATGTGAGCGCTAGGGGGAGAGGGATGAGGGTGTCTTTGTCCATGCGCAGGACACAGACCGATGTAAGGGTTGAAAACAGGAGATTCGGAGCCCATAAAATGAGTGGCAGGGGGATTGGTATCGTCCAGTTTTCCGCCACAGTTTCAGTAAAACTGAACAGGACATAGTAGAGTAGGAAGAAGAACAGGCCGGCTGGGATTGCCAGCGAGCGTACTCCGGGGCGTGAGCGGGCAGCAAAGGTCAGCCCCAGGAGCGTGAGGATGAAACATCCCGCAGCCAGGGTTATTCGCTGGTGGTACTCGATCATCATGTTCCGTTCCGAGCGTGCCCCCCCTTTCCCTGCGGCAATGCGCAGTGCAGCTTGGGACATTTCTCTTGGGTTTGGTCCCTTGTCTGCCCCGGTTTTCGGCAGGGTTACCGGCAGATTGATAGAGTAGCGTTCGAAGTCGATGTGGCGGGATATCTGTGAGTCGATGAAGTCGATTGTGCCGTTGGTTAAATGTAACCCTAACAGGAGGCTTGCGTAATCGGCCGTGAGATGAGCAGCCTTGGCAGTGATGGTCATGGGCTGATCCTGGTTGCGGCCATCATAGAGGTAGACCTCCTGCCACTCTCCTGACGCAGGATCAATGCGTTCCACATAAGCGACGATGCCGGCCAGACTGTCGCTGAACGTCCCTTCTTTGATGCTGCGGTCAATCTTTTCCCTGGCGAGTTTCAGCATCAGGAACTCCATGTTGATCAGCCCTTTGGGCATCAGAACAATGGTTGAGTATCCGGCAATGCAGGTTACGGTCAGAGCAAAAATTGCAACAGGGGTGACGATCTGTCGGAGTTTGACCCCTGCCGCCCGTAGAGCCAGAAACTCATGATCCATGGCCAGGCGGTTAAAGGCGAGGACCACTCCCAGCATGCTGGCGAGCGGCATGGAAAACATCATCAGCTTGGGCATCAGGTAGAGGGTCAAGCGGATAAAATCAGCCCAGCCGATGCCAAGGGCGAAGACCAGGTTGAAGGTCTGCAGCAGTTGTCCCAGAAAGAGAACTCCTGTCATGATCAGGAGGCTGGCCAGAAAAGGGGCTGTCATTTCGCTGAGAAGATAGGAGTAGAGAATGGGCATCAGGTAGGGGAAGAGGGTTTGTCGGACGGGTCAGACAGGGTCAATCTGTCCAGTTTATCCTATTTTAATATTGTTCCGGACTATAGCTGTCTTGTTCAAAGTCGTCAATGGTCATGGGTGAGGGTAACGGGGTTAAAAATATCTCTATGGGTCGATATCTTCCAATCGGCCAATCTCCCCGATGATCACCAAGGTGTCTCCCAAGCGTAGAGGCTTGTCGGCCTTGGGCAGGATGGAGTACTCAAGGTCGCCTTTGTGTTTGGCGGCAATGACCTGGATGCTGTAACGGTTGGTGAGATTCAAATCTTTCAGGCTCTGCCCTGTCCACTTGTTGATGATGATTTCTTTGAGCACCACATCCTTGCTGAAGGGGAAAAAGTCGAGGAATCCGGGGATGGTGATCTTGGCAGCCATCTGGCGGGCGGCCATGTGTTCGGGGATGATCACCTCATTGACCCCGATTTTCTTGAGCAGGGTGGCGTGGTCATTATTAATGGCCTTGGCCCAGACCACCGGGACTCCGAGTTCCTTGAGATACAAGGAGATCATGGCTGAGGCGGCGAGGGAATCGCCGACGCTGACCAGGACATGGCTTAACTGTCCGACTCCCATTTGGATCAGGGCCTCCTTGCTGGTGGCGTCGGCCTCCATTACCTGGGTGAAGACGTTTTTCGCTCTTTTTACCAGCTCCGGGCTGCTGTCAATGCCTAAGACGTTGACTCCGAATCCTGAAATGATCGACCCGAATTCAAAGCCGAATTTTCCTAAACCAATAACGCCTACCTGGACAAACTCTTTCATACATCCTCCTTTCGGATGTTAGCCGATTTGGATATTTTCTTCCGGCCATTTGAAGAATTGTTCTCGCCTGATTTCATGGATGACCGCCAGGAAGATCAGCGGCCCGAGTCTGCCAATGAACATCAAGAGTGTGATGGTCCATTTGCCGATTAAAGATAATTTGGTGGTGAGGCCCATGCTTAAGCCCACTGTGCCGAGAGCTGAAATCTCTTCGAAAATGATTTCGAGGAGCAGCCCGTGATTGGTAGTGTGAGGCATGTCGCCACCTTCGGTGATGGTAAGGATGACGGTGGCGATGAACAGAATCATTCCCTCAATGACCACGAGCATTAAGGCTTTATTGATCGCTTCCTGGCCAACGGCGAAGCGGCCGATCACCGTTTGTGGCCGGCCTTTCAGTTCTGAGGTGATGAACCGCCAAAGGACACTGAAGGTGGTGACTTTGATGCCGCCAGCGCAGGAGCCGGGTGCGCCGCCGATGAACATCAGGATCAGCATGACCAGCAGGGAGATGGTGGTCATCTGGGCGATGTCGACGGTGTTGAAGCCAGCGGTGCGGCAGGTGACTGAATTGAAGAGAGCGGTTAGCATCGACACGGAAATAGGGGCGCGATGAGTTGCCTGCTCGGCGGCAAAGATGGCTGCCCAGCCAATGAAGATGAGCCAGGCGGAGGTTCTGAGGACGATTCCGGTCTGCCAATTCAGCCGTATTGGGCGAGTCTTTTTTTGTGACCTGAACGTCTTGGGCAGAACTGAACCAAGCTCGATCAGAACGGAAAACCCAAGTCCACCGGCGATAATTAGAAACATTATTGCCAGGTTGACCAGCCATGATTTTTGCCAAGAGATCAGGTTGTCGGTAAACAGGGAAAAGCCAGCGTTGCAGAAGGCGGAGATGGCGTGGAAAATTGCGGCGTAGGGGGTGATGCCTCCAGGGGCGGTCAGATAGATCATTAGTGCGCCCACTAGTTCGATCCCGAAGGTCCAGATCAGCATGCCTCTGAGGAAGAGCATCAAGCCCATGCCCTGATTCGACATCAGCGATTGGCCCACGGCGATTTGATCGGTGATTGAGACCCGTCGTCGCCATAGGAAAAAAGCGACGCTGGTGAAAGTCATGATTCCCAAACCCCCGATCTGGATCAGAGTCAGGATCACCGTTTGTCCGAAGCGGGTGAAATAGGTGCCGGTGTCAACAACGGTGAGCCCGGTGACACAGACTGCCGAGGTCGCGGTAAAGAGGGCGTCTGTCCATGAGAGGTGGGTGGCGGCAATGCTGATGGGGTGGTGGAGCAGGGCGCTCCCGATGCCGATTACCAGGGCGAAGAAGAGCACTGGCAAGGAGATTGGAGGGAAGCATTTCTTGCATGTGGCCAGAGCCCTGGCGTACGGGTTGATATTTTGCGTTGACAGATGAGACAGAAGTGGTGATGCCATCGGCAGTGGGAAGGTCTTGCGAAAGGGGTTAGGGCAGGATGATCATGGTTGCTGACATTATGGGTCGGATGAAGTGTCTTTCGCTTATTACCTGAGTTGGTGGTCTTTGACAAGGCCATTGAGCTGGTTCACGATTTTGGATTAATGACCATGGAGAATGGAGCGGGGATGGACGGAGGATTGATGTATGTATTTCTACTAGGACGGCCCATTAATTTCTGACATTCTCATGTAATTAATGGGTCGTCCTGTTGTTGTCAATATTGAATATTTAGAGCTATCTTCAATGCCACGGGTACCCTCTGATCGCACCGCCGAACTTCCCGCGGTCAGGTTGACCCGATTTTTCGATTTTTTATACCGGGGGAACGTTGTCAGCAAACATCGCATTGAACTCTTCTTCTGTGACCCCAAACAATTCGGCTGCCTTTGTCCGAATTTTCTTGCTTCGCTTGTCAATCATAGACTCAAATTGCCCAGGGTTCAGATCTTCCCACTGCAAAAGACGTTCTTCAAGGTCTTTGTCTGAATAGGGAGGAATATTTTTCCCTGGTGTTCTGAACCAGTCATGAGGGTCTTTGTCGAGTTTATTCAGATTGTCGTTACCACGAAGAAAATGAAAGTTGGCATAGTGGTTTACCATTTCATATGGGTAGCCAGCTTTCTGAAGCTTTGACCTGGGGAAAATATGATCACGCTGAAGTTCTTCCGGGTTCTTATCAAGGGTAATCCCACCGTGAGTAATGTTGAGTGCGAGATCAAGATGCCGCCGAAGAACGTCATCCAATGACTTGATTCCGTACTCTCGTTTAATTAGTGCAACAAGTTCATCGAGTGGAAGAGACTGGGTATTTGCTACTTTGTTTTTTGCGAATGCTCCCATACGGGCCTCAGCACCACTGAAGATCCCGCTCATGATGGAAAGGTAAATGCCTATTACGATTTTTCGTCTATCATCATGTGCAACGGTCTCTCGATTGGAAATGAATACCACAAAAGGCAGCAAAGCATTATGGCCACCTCTGAAAAACCGTTCCGAGTAGATACGGCAGTTATCCATTTATGTCTAAATTTCATCTAGTGGTAGAATTTGTTTACCATGCCGAACCGTGAGTACAGATGTGTTTAATTTTTCTATCTTATAAATGATTCGATAATTCCCATAAAGTAATTCCCGAATATCTTCTCTTCTGGTTTCAGGGACTATTCGACCACATGTTGGCGATGATTTTAGTAGTTGGACCTTGTTAAATAATATTTCTACCCATTTTGTAGCAGCCGAAGGGCTATCTTGAGCGATGTATTCTGCAATTTCTGTTGCTCTGTCAATTGCGAGAGGGGACCATATTAATTTCATTTTCCAATACGCCCCAAAATTGCTTCTTTAGCTTTGCTATGCTTAATCCCTGCTCCAGCTTCAATTTGTGCTATTGAAGTTTGTATATCCTCCAGTAGTTCAATTTTTTCTTGCATGGATTCATATTCTGTAACATCAAGTAATACAGCGACTCCTTTGCCATACTGGGTAATGACTAGGGGTCTTTTAGTGTCATGTACTTGTTTAAGAAATGAAGCAATTCCTGTTCGGAATTCTGACATAGGACGAATGTCTTGATCAATTTTCAGT
>VMSU01000233.1 GCA_013792005.1 Desulfobulbaceae bacterium | reverse complement strand
TGAGCAATGGTGTCAATAGCAACACCAACCACAATTAACAAAGCTGTTCCACCGAAATAGAAGGGAACATTTAATTTTTTAATCAATATCTCAGGTAACACGCAAATAACAGATATATAAATGGCGCCTATAACAGTGAGTCTAACCATGATCCTATCGATAAATTCAGCGGTTTTTTTGCCAGGTCTAATTCCAGGCACAAAACCTCCATTTTTCTTTAGATTTTCGGCAATGTCTACCGGGTTAAATGTAACAGCAGTATAGAAAAAACAAAAGAAAACAATCATTACGACATATAGCAATGTATGGAGTAAAGTCCCCCATGCTAAAGAAGCTGAAATTTGTTTCACCAAATCATTTTGAACAAAGCCACCAATAGTTGCTGGAAACATCATGATAGAGGAGGCAAATATTGGAGGGATAACACCTGACATGTTGATTTTGAGAGGAAGGTGAGATCGTTGCCCACCATATAATTGTCTACCAATCATACGTTTCGCATATTGAATTGGTATCCTCCTTTGTGCCGTCTCAAAATATATGACTATACCTATAACTGAAGCAATCATTGCAAGAAGAATTGGCAACAATATAATTGGCATCTGATCTGCGGTAATCATTTTAATTGTATTTACAATTGCTACAGGCATACGAGCTACAATACCGGCAAATATAATTAATGATATCCCATTTCCTACACCACGTTCGGTCATCTGTTCGCCTAACCACATGATAAATGCAGTTCCAGATGTAAGAGTTATCACAGTCATTATCCTAAAGGACCACCCAGGAGTAATGACAATCATGGCATTACCGGTTGGTGCAGCCATACTTTCTAGTCCAATGCTAATAAAAAGTCCCTGAACTATACTAAGAACAACGGTTGCATATCTGGTATATTGGGTAATTTTTCTTCTACCAGATTCACCTTCCTTAGCAAGTGCTTCAACCTGCGGAACAACAACCTGTAATAATTGAAAGATAATAGATGCACTAATATAAGGCATAATACCAAGTGCAAATATTGAAAAATTTTCTAGAGCGCCTCCAGAAAACATATTAAACATGCCAAAAATAGTTCCTGCATTTTTAGCAAAAAAATCTGCAAGTGCCTCACCATTAATACCGGGTGTTGGGATCTGTACACCTATGCGATATACGGCAAGCATCAAAAGAGTGAATGTAATTCTCCTTTTGAGTTCCGGTATATTAGCAGTTCCTTGTAAGCCACTTGCCATTATTATACCTCGATTTTGCCGCCAGCAGATTCAATTTTTAATTTAGCAGACTCACTGACTGATGAAAGTTTAACTATCAACTTTTTTGTTATTTCACCAGTACCAAGCAACTTAATCAAGGTGTATTTTTTTCCAACTAGACCTTTAGTGTGCAACAATTGAGAATCAATTAAGGTGTTATCATCAAAAACTTCCAAATCCTTGACATTCACAATTCCATATTCTTTTTTGAATGGATTTGTAAAGCCACGCTTTGGTAAGCGACGATGAAGTGGCATTTGTCCACCTTCAAACCCAGGACTAATGCTGCTGCCAGAACGCGCCTTATAACCCTTATGTCCTTTACCTGACTGTTTTCCTTGCCCTGTTCCTTGACCACGCCCAATTCTTTTTCGTTGTTTAGTGGACCCTGGATATGGAGAAAGATTGCTTAAGTTCAACATAATTATTCCTCCACCAGAATTAGGTGTTGAACTTTATTCAACATCCCTTGAATCTCCGGTGTATTTTTTCTGAATATTGTTTTGTTTATGCGAGTAAGTCCTAAACCAATCAATGTAGCTCGTATTTTTTTGGGACACCCGATATAGCTCTTTTTCAGTGTCACCTTAACTTGATTTTCCATAAATATTCCTATCAATATCAATTACTTAGTCAGAATCTCTTCGACAGACTTATTTCGCTTAGCCGCAATCATTTCTGGTGTGCGCAAGTTTCTTAATCCATCTATTGTAGCCTTAACCAAGTTATGTGGATTGTGTGACCCGAGACATTTTGTAAGAATATCATGTACTCCTGCCGCCTCTAATACAGCCCTTACAGCTCCTCCGGCTATTACACCTGTACCTGGAGATGCAGGCTTAAGCATAACTCTTCCGGCGCCAAACTTTCCAAAAATTTCATGTGGAATACTCGTGTTTGTAATAGAAACACGTTTCATATCCTTTTTTGCTTGCTCAACACCCTTTCTGATTGCTTCAGGTACTTGGTTGGCCTTACCTAGGCCGTATCCAACTTTACCTGCCCCGTCACCAACTACGACTATCGCGCTAAAGCTAAATCGTCTGCCACCTTTTACAACTTTTGCTACTCGGTTAATAAAGACAATTTTCTCTATCAACTGATCATCTTTTTCATTGATTAAACTAGCCAAGGATCTATCCTCCTTCAATGTGCTTTTACTTTTCAAAAGACTAACCCACCTTCTCTAGCTCCCTCAGACAATGCCTTTACTCGTCCATGATAGATGTAACCACCTCTATCAAATACTACTTTCTCTATTCCTTTGGACTTAGCAAGTGATGCTACAAGTTGCCCAACTTTATTTGCCTGAGCAATCTTCCCTTTAATTTCTGACGTATCAATCTCTGCCGAAATTGTAGATGAAGAACAAAGGGTAACACCTTTAGCATCATCAATCAGTTGTGCGTAAATATGACGAGAACTTTTAAATACTCGCAATCTGGGTCTTTCAGTTGTACCCTCGATTTTTTTCCTAATACGCTGAACTCTTTTCTGCCGTGCCTGTGTTTTTATACTTGTCTTAGCCATGAATGTACCCTAATTATTTCTTTCCAGCGGCCTTACCAGCCTTTCTGACAATATGTTCATTCTCATATCTAATGCCCTTGCCTTTATAGGGTTCGGGTTTTCTTATATCTCTAATCTTAGCAGCTGTTTGTCCAAGTAAATCTTTATCTATTGATTCAAGAACAATTTGATTATTTGCCGTTGTTGCAGAAACATTTGCTGGCAATACAAAATCAATGGTATTTGAATATCCTACGGATAAACTAATTTTTTTATCATTAACATTAACCCGATATCCAACACCTTCAACTATCAAAGTTTTTTTAAAACCAGTATGAGATCCAATTATCATGTTGTTTATCAAGGACCTGGTTAACCCACGAAAGGCATTAGTTCTTTTGCTGTTATCACTAGCTTTGACTAATAGGGTAGCTCCCTCTTCAACGATTTGTAATTCAGGCATAATCTGTTTCTCAAGGGTACCTTTAGATCCAGTTACTCTTATAAAATCGTTATTAATTTCAAGCTTAACCCCAGCAGGAACGGGGATAGGTTTATTACCAATTCTTGACATTGGAAATCTCCAAACAATACTTTTAATGTTTCATTCTTGAAAAATTACCAAACTTCACAAATTATTTCGCCACCAACAGATCTACTTCTAGCTTCATGATCCGTCAAAACACCTTGTGAGGTTGATACAATTGATATCCCGAGGCCACTTAACACCCTAGGTATCTCATTATGACGTGCATAAATCCTACGACCAGGTTTGCTTATCCTTTTAATCCCGGTAATAACTTTGTCATTATCACCATTAATTTTTAAGGATACTCTGAGGGAACCCTGACAAGAGTTATCCTCAATTTTTTGATAGTCGCTGATATAGCCCTCTTTTTTCAAAATCTTGGCTACTTCTGCCTTAATCTTGGAGTATGGCATATCCACACAAGTTAAATTAACCATAACAGCATTACGTATCCTAGTCAGCATATCTGCTAGGGGGTCGCTCATAGACATTGAAAAACTCCTTTTCGAGGTCTTAGATGGATATATCTAATTCTTAATATCAAGTAATACACCTGAAGCAAACAATAGATCACCAACTTGACTTAGTAACTCCAGTAACTAAACCACTGTTAGACATACTCCTAAAACAAATACGACATATGCCAAATTTTCTCATGTAACCATGTGGTCTTCCGCAAATTTTACAGCGATTATATGCACGTACTGCAAACTTAGGTGTTCTCTTACATTTAGCAATTAATGATTTTTTAGCCACGGTTATCCTCAACCTTCTTTTTATTTCCTGAAAGGCATCCCTAAGGCTTTCAGTAGGAATCGTCCCTCTTCATCTGTTTTAGCCGTTGTACCAATTACAATATTAAGACCTTTAATCTTGTCAATTTTATCATAGTCAATTTCAGGAAATATTATTTCTTCTTTAATACCTAAAGCATAGTTTCCCCTGCCATCAAAAGATTTCGAAGGAGTCCCGCGAAAATCTCTTACTCTTGGCAATGCAATATTAATCAATTTTGCAAGAAAATCATACATCCGATCTTTACGAATTGTCACACAACATCCTATAGGCATGCCTTCTCGGAGTTTGAAACCAGCAATTGACTTCTTTGCTTTAGTAACAACAGCTTTTTGTCCTCCAATAGCGGTCAGTTCTGCAACTGCTCCTTCAATAATTTTTGGATTTTGAACAGCTTCTCCCAAACCCATATTCAAAACTATTTTATCGAGCTTTGGTACTTCCATTATTGATTTATACCCAAACTCTTTAATGAGTAAAGGTACACATTCATTATGATAATATTCTTTCAAGTTAGCCATCATGATCACCCTGAATAATTCCAAATAAATTATTTTGCTTCGACAGACTCACCACATTTCTTGCAAACTCGCACTTTTGAGCCATCATCAAGAATCTTCTTCCCGAGGCGAACTGTTTTGGCACACTTTGGACAAATAAGTTTCAAGTTCGAGAGATCAATCATAGCCTCTTTACTAATGATACCGCCCTGTTGATTAGCCGGATTAGGCTTAGTGTGACGTTTAACAACATTGACTTTTTCTACAATAGCCGTATTATTTTTCGGATCAACACGAAGTATCTTACCAACTCTGCCCTTATCTTTTCCACTCAGGACTTCCACCTGATCATCTTTCTTTACTTGATGTGTATAATTCATTTCTTTGCCTCTCAGCTCATAGAACGATGGAATCACAACTTTTTGTTATAATACTTCTGGGGCAAGTGAAATTATTTTCATATATCCCCGCGATCGAAGCTCTCTTGCTACAGGTCCAAAAATGCGTGTCCCTATCGGCTCTCCGTTTGCAGCAATCAATACCGCAGAGTTCTCGTCAAACCTGACAAAGGTATCCTCAGGACGTCTGATCTGTGTCACAGTCCGTACAATAACTGCTTTCATTACGTCGCCTTTCTTAACCTTCGAATTTGGAATCGCTTCACGTACGGAAACAACAATCACATCTCCTACATGTGCGTAACGTCTTTTTGAACCACCTAAAACCTTTATGCAGAGAACACTTTTCGCACCCGAGTTATCTGCAACCTTTAATACACTTTCGGTCTGTATCATAACTTTACCATGTAGTTCCTTTGCAATGTGCTACAGCAAAAGGCAAATTTATAGGGTATTTAATAAAAAAACTGGTTAATATAACAAAGTATATACCTAGGGTAGGTGTAACAAACCTAAATATAAAATTTCTATATTAATCAGCTTTTTTTACAATCTCACGCAACCGCCATCTTTTATTCTTACTCAAAGGACGACATTCTTCTATGATTACCTGATCTCCGATTGTGCAGATATTTTCAGGGTCGTCAGCCATATATTTTTTGTGCCGACGTATCATTTTGCCATATAATTTATGAGGAACTAATCGTGCTGTTTCAATGACAATACTACTTGTCATCTTATCGCTTACAACTACCCCTTCTAATGTTCTTCTTTTTTTAATAGGATCAGTCATTATCTTACCTGCATCATGTTAGCGGAAGAGTGAATAAGAATTCAAATCAAGCTGTTTCGGCCTTCTGGCGTTTAATCGTCTTTAAACGTGCAATATCTTTCTTTATAAAAGAGAGCTTTGCAGTATTGTCAAGTTGCCGAATACCATGTTGAAACTTCAGCTTAAATAGCTCCGTTTCCATCGCGATAACCTTAGCCGCAATTTCACCTTCAGTTAGTTCTTTCATCTCAGAAATCTTCATAAGGTTGATTCCTTAGTGATAATCTTTGTATCAAATGGAAATTTGTGTCTTGCTAAAGTTAAAGCTTCCATGGCAACTTCAGGCTCAATTCCCTGAATCTCGTAGAGAATCTTCCCTGGCTTAATCACAGCAACCCAACCTTCAGGTGCTCCTTTACCTCCACCCATTCTTGTTTCAGCAGGTTTTTTGGTAAATGGTTTATTCGGAAAAATTCTTACCCACATTTTACCGCCACGTTTTATCTTGCGGTTAATGGCTACACGACCGGCTTCTATCATTTGTGATGTCAGTTTTCCGCACTCAGTGGCTTTAAGAGCAAATTCACCGAACTCGATGGTCGAGCCTCGCTGGGCTTCACCACGCATATGACCCTTAAACTGCTTACGATGTTTGACTTTCTTAGGACTCAGCATTGTCTTATCCTATTTTTAAATTACATTCTCTGCGTCGCTAAGTACTTCACCTTTAAATATCCAGACTTTAACGCCTATGATACCAAAAGTTGTTAGTGACTCAGCCAAACCATAATCTATATTTGCCCTTAAAGTATGAAGTGGGACACGTCCTTCTCTGTACCATTCATTCCGAGCAATCTCTGCTCCACCTAATCGACCAGAGCAGGATATCTTAATACCTTTTGCTCCAAACTTCAAGGCCATATTAACAGCCTTTTTCATTGCTCGACGGAAAGCGACCCTTCGCTCAAGCTGCATTGCAACATTTTCAGCAACAAGCTGTGCATCGGCCTCAGGACGTCTTACCTCCTGAATATCCAAAACGCAGGTTCGGCTAGTCAGTTTCTCCAATTCAGCCTTAAGCGTCTCTATTTCAGCTCCTTTTTTGCCAATTACAATACCTGGGCGGGCTGTGAAGAGCTTAATGCGTATCTTGTCTCCGGTCCTTGCTATCTGCACCCTTGAGAGCCCTGCATGATAAAGACGTTTTTTGAGAAATTTTCTTAAAGTATGATCTTCAAGTAAAAACTTTGAATAGTCTTTCCCTGCATACCAAGTAGATTCCCATGAACGAATTATATTAAGGCGCAAACCAATTGGATTAACTTTCTGGCCCAAATCCTTCCTCCATCACAATATGTTTAAATTAGTTATTAATAGAATTATTGTTCATCAACAACAATGGTTATATGGCTAGACCTCTTAAGAATACGGTTAGCCCTCCCCATTGCTCTAGGCATAATCCTTTTAAGCATCGGACCGCCATCGACGAATATAGTTCTTATGTATAACGTGTCGACATCTATCGAATCATTCTGTTTAGCATTAGCAACTGCTGACTCTAATACCTTTCGAATTATCGCAGCACCTTTCTGGGGCATAAACCGAAGTGAATTAATCGCTGCCTCAACATGTACCCCTCTAACCAGATTTGCAATAAGCCTGGCCTTTTGCGGAGATATCCGACAGTTTCGTAAAACTGCTTTTGCTTCCATCTGTACCTGCTCCTTATTTAGCGTTTCCGGGTTATCCGTTTGTCTATTAACAATCGGCATTCCGAAATAATTCGTAAAACATGGAATAGTTAATTATTTTTTTCCCTTCTTCCCGCCGGCATGACCAAAAAAAGTCCGAGTTGGAGCATACTCACCAAGTTTTCCGCCAACCATGTTTTCTGAAACAAAAACGGGGATAAATTTCCTCCCGTTGTGCACGGCAAATGATAATCCAATCATATCAGGGATGATGTCTGATCGACGAGACCATGTTTTAATTACCTTCCGAGAATTTGTCTCTTTCGCCTTAACAACTTTTTCGTGCAGATGGGAATCAACAAAGGGTCCTTTTTTTATTGAACGCGCCATTTCTTTTCCTCCTACTGATTAGGCCCTTTTAGTAACGATAAATTTATCAGAATTTTTCTTCTTTCTTGTCTTAAATCCCTTAGATGGCATACCCCAGGGTGAGCAAGGATGTCTTCCTCCAGAGCTTTTCCCTTCACCTCCACCCATCGGGTGGTCATGAGGATTCATTGCTACACCACGAACCTTGGGTCGGTTTCCCTTCCAGCGATTCCGGCCGGCTTTCCCAAGTTTTTGGGCATCATACTCTACATTACCCAACTGCCCAAAACAAGCTCGGCATAACTTATGAAATTTTCTTACTTCACCTGAAGGGAGTTTTATCAATACATATTCACCCTCCTTAGCCATGAGTTGGGCAGAAACACCTGCGCTACGAACAAGTTGCGCGCCTTTCCCTATCCTCATTTCAACATTATGTATGATACTACCAAGGGGCATACTTCCCATGGGCATGCAATTTCCTATTTGAACATCGACTTGATCCCCTGAAATTACACTATCTCCTACCTTCATTCCTAAGGGTGAAAGAATGTATCTTTTCTCTCCATCGGCATAGGTAATTAATGCAATATTTGCAGTACGATTTGGATCGTATTCAATTGCCGACACTTTACCCGGGATATTTTGTTTATCACGTTTAAAGTCAATTATTCTATACTTTCTTTTATGACCACCGCCGATATGGCGAGCAGTAATCCGCCCATTATTGTTTCGGCCACCTGACTTGGTCAATGTGGATAAAAGATTTTTTTGTGGTCCTGATTTAGACAGTTCTGGCGAAACAAGTAATGCTAGATTTCGCCTCCCTGGTGAAGTCGGATTAAAGGTTTTTATTGCCATTGCAAACCCCGATTCTCATATTATCGTTAATTAAAAAAGAACGTATCACTGATGGATTACAGTTGATCTAAAAAGTCCATTTTTTGACCTTCTTGCAAAGATACAATAGCCTTTTTCCAATCGTTAGTCGTTCCATTATGCTTGCCAACACGCTTATTCTTTCCGTGCATATTGGCTGTTCTTACTTTAGATATTTTGACATTAAAGAGCTTTTCTGCTGCTGCTTTAATTTCGATCTTATTTGCCCTAGGGTCAACCTTAAGTACGACCTGATTCACTTTTTCTTGAAGCAGCATCCCCTTTTCAGTAAGGCATGGTTTCTTTATGATAGCGCATATGTTTTTCACGACAATAACCTCTTCTCCAGGAGTTCAATGCTGTTTTGAAGCAGTATTAAATGTTTATGCCGAAGAATATCATATACATTCAATCCGATTGTCGGTACTACCTGAAAACCATGAACATTTCTTGAAGACTTAACAAGTGTCACTAGTTCTTCAGGAACTACTATCAATGCATTAGTTATCTCAAAACCATTCATAACCGAAACGAAATTCTTGGTTTTAATCGTATCAAGTTGAAAATCATCAAGTACCGTGACATTATTTTCGGCAACTCGAGCACTTAAAGCCATTTTCAAACCCAATCTTTTGGCTTTTTTGGAAAGCTTAAGTGAATAATCTCTAGGTTTAGGACCATGACTCACACCTCCGCCTCTCCACAGTGGAGATCGTTTACTACCAGCTCGTGCTCGGCCAGTTCCTTTTTGTTTAAATGGTTTTGCAGAACTTCCTCTGACTTCAACACGCGTTTTTGTGCAAGCATTTCCAGATCTTCTGCCTGCTAGCTGCATTCTAACAACACTATGCAGTAGATGAGTGTTTACATCTACACCAAACACATCATCATTAAGGTGCAATTCACCCAATTTTTCTTTCTTTATATTGTACAAATTTGTAACTGGCATTGGTAATACCTCAAATGAAGGTAATATCTATCGCTCTAAACCGTATATTTAGAGTACGTGTCTATCAGGAATTTGGATCAAAAAAAGATTTAAAATAACTTTGTATAAATCTCTAGTAAGCCTTGTTTTGCTCCAGGCAAAGATCCCTTAACCAGCAACACATTCTCATCTGAACGAATATCAAAAATAGTGACATTCTTTTTGTTAACTCTATCAGTTCCCATATGTCCTGGCATTTTTTTACCCTTTACAACTCTACTAGGCCATGCGGAACATCCAATTGAGCCTGGTGCACGATGAAACATTGATCCGTGACTATTACCGCCACCCTTAAACCCATGCCGCTTTATGACACCCTGGAATCCCTTACCTTTACTTACACCGGTAACATCAACCAAGTCACCGATTTTGAACATATCTTCAATTGAGATAACTTGTCCCACTTGATACTGAGATGGATCTATTACGGAAAACTCCTTTATATGATAGAATCCTCCCTTATCAGCAGCTTTACACTGTCCTATCTCAGGCTTAGTCATTCTTTTTTCAGTTTTTGCTCCAAAGCCCATCTTCAAGGCATTATAACCTTCCTTGCCTTCTGTTTTAATCTGTAAAACAACACACGGACCTAACTCGACTGCAGTTACGCCTATAGCTTGGCCACTCTCATTATACACCCGGGTCATTCCAATCTTTTTCCCAAGTAATCCTATTGTTTTTGGCATCGTACCAACCCACTTAAGATTAAATAAAAATTACACTTACAAGTTCTAAAGCTTGATCTCAACATCGACTCCAGCAGAGAGTTCGAGTTTCATTAAAGCATCAATTGTTTGCTGAGTCGGCTCAAGAATATCAAGCAACCTTTTATGTGTCCTCATTTCAAACTGTTCTCGTGACTTTTTGTCAACATGAACTGATCTATTAACACAATACTTGTTGATCATGGTTGGCAGTGGAATAGGTCCAGCAATCATTGACCCTGTACTCTTTGCCGTGTCTACAATCTCTTGCGTTGACTGATCCAAGAGTTTGTGATCATACCCTTTAAGCCTAATACGAATTTTCTGTGTTTGAACCATTACAATTCACCTTATTCAACAATCTTATTGATTACACCGGCGCCAACTGTTCTGCCACCTTCGCGGATAGCAAAACGCAACCCTTCGGTCATTGCTATCGGGGTGATGAGACAACCATCAATCGATACATTATCTCC
>VMSU01000232.1 GCA_013792005.1 Desulfobulbaceae bacterium | reverse complement strand
GCGTCTACCAGTTTCACCACTCCGGCGTGTTGAAATAATGAGTGATTATAGATGGCTGTGCGATGTATGTCAAGTGCAAATTACAGTTACTTTGAGTTGCTGGTGTTGGTATTAGTTTGGGTGGTGGGTTAGGTGTGAAATTAACGGATTACAATTTTTGTATGTTGTGGCTTAGCGCCGGTAGGAATTGTAACGGGCAATGACAGAGCGGACGTAGGCTTGTGTTTCGGGAATAGCGGGGATGGCGTTGTTCGGGATTACACGCTCCGGACCGGCATTGTAGGAAGCCAAGGTGAGTTGTAGATCCCCATTGCATTGAGAGTAGAGCCGTTTAAGGTAGCGAGTACCTCCAAAAATATTATCACGTGGGTCAAAGACGTCTGATACATCCATGTCGCGGGCCGTGCCCGGCATGAGTTGCATTAGGCCAAGAGCGCCTTTATGGGACATGGCGTTAGGGTTAAAATTTGATTCTTGATGAATTACAGCTTTGATTAACATTGGGTCAATGTTGTAGCGACTGCCAGCATCGTGAATGTGGGTATCGAAAGAGTGGATGTTATAGTTAACATATGAGCGTTTTGATACAGTGGTTGGGCGCGGGCGTGGTCGACTGAAACTAAGGATCCCGGGCATGGGTTTGTATCGAGGGTCGGTGCGTACATTGCTGTAATGCACAACGCCTCTGGCATCGGTGAAGGAGTAAATCTCTGCCCTGGCTGGTGAGGCAAGAATGCTAAGTGAGAGTCCTGAGAGAATCAGAAGGGTAAGAGGAGTTATCGATTTGTGGTGTCGCGTCATAGGTGTATAGCTGTTTATGAAGGCGAAGGGAAAATTGCCCGCTCTATTGAATCCTATAAAGTGATTGAATTTACTAAGGCCTGTTAAATTCTACATGAAGGAAACTTAGTAAGCAAGAATGAAATTAACCGATCAGTATGAAGCTGCAGGGTAACTACACAGGTTAACGGTAATCAGTTTACAGTTAAAAGAGTCATGAGTCATAAAGCATCGCATGATACTCAATGTAAGTGTGTTTTCAGCCATTGGCAGGATCCAATCGCCGTCAACTGCCAACCGTAAACCGAAAACCTGAGCAGTTACGTTGCGGGAAGATATAAGGGACGCGGAAAACACCAATTTACCATAACGCATCCCGGCTTTGGGCCATCTTTGGTCGCGACTCAATCACAAAATTCTCGACGTAGCGCTGTTACGCCTGCGGTTTTGTTCAATCGGCGCAACCAAATCTGTCCCAGATCCGGGCGCGATCCAGGTAAATTGGTATTTTCCGAGTCCCTAAGTTACAGATCAAGAAAAGAAGTGTCCTGGTTGAGCACTTTGTGACCGGTGTTGGTAATAACCACCATGTTCTCAAGACGGATACCACCCCATCCTTTAATATAGATGCCCGGCTCAATAGTAACGACCATTCCTGGACGAAGCAGTTTGCGGTTACGGGTGTTTATTGAAGGTGATTCGTGCACGGCAAGGCCAACTCCATGGCCAAGGGCATGGCCAAAATTAGGGCCGTGGCCAGCCTCAGCGATAATAGAGCGAGCGGCTTGGTCAATCTTTTTAGCTGAAACACCAGGTTTTAGGCCCTCAATAGCGGCAAGCTGTGCTCGGCGCACAAGCCGAAAAAGGGTAATAGTCTCTGTGTCAGGGGTGCCAAGGACGATGGTTCGGGTCATGTCAGAGCAGTATCCTGCCAACACCAATCCCATATCGATTATTATGGGTTCCCCTGAGCGAAGTTGCCTTGGGCCAGGGACTGCGTGGGGAAGTGCTCCGTTGGGTCCACTGGCGACAATGGTGTCAAAACTGGGGCGTTCTGCTCCAAATTGACGCATGGTATTTTCCAATATCTGTGAGACTTGGATTTCTGTCTGGCCAGCCTTGATCTGTGGTAACACGTGCTGAAATACGGCCTCGTTTAAGGAGACAGATTTTTGGATAGAAGCTAATTCGTCATCTGATTTGGTTTGGCGCAGTTTTTCTATTGTATCATCTAGGGCTATAAGGTGCAGACCAAGAGGTGTTCCAAGTTTGGCCAATGTAAGATATTTAGAGTGGAGAAAGTAGTTTGCTTCAATAGCAAGGGTGGTTATGCCAAGTTGGGGGAGGAGTTTTTTGAGTAGGGAAAAAACACCACGCTGGTAGAGATGAATTTCAAAGTCAGTGGTGTCACGTTCTGCCTGGATCTGATAACGGAAATCAGTTAATAGGTGAGGGGTGCCCCGTTGGGGAATGAGCAATAACCCCGATGATTCAGTAATGTTGTGATCGACAGCAGTAAAACCACTTAAGTAACGCCGATTATCAGGTTGTGAAATAAGGATCGCGTCAATTTTGCGGTGAGAAAGAGTGTGTTGAATGTGAGAAATTCTATTGATCATTGATAGCGCTAGGAAAAATGAAAAAAGACTTTAACGCCGAGGGAGCGAATTCTCGCATGGAGGGCACGTAAGGATGTGGTGGTATCGGCGTAACCTAAGTTGACGAGAAAGCGATTTGGCTGGGGTAAAATGATTAGTGAGCTGAATGGGAATTTATTGCAGCGGACCTCAGCTCCCTCTGTAAACCATTCATTGAATTTCTGATAGACAAGGGGAAGCCTATCAGGGGAGACTTCAGTGCAATCTAAAAAAATTTCTATATCCATGGCAAGTGTCTATCTGTCAAAGTTCATGGTACAAAGGCTCAATCAAGAGAGACCAAAAAGTGCGGTAATGGTTGATTTGTACTGATTAAGAGCATTCACATACTGTTCATTTAATTGAGCTTGGACGCGTTGCCACTCTTCAACAAATTTTGGGTGTTGTCTTGGAGAGACTTTCATTTTCATTCCTGTTTGCTGGGCGAGTGATTGTTGAAGTTGAGCGGCATGCATGGAGAAGTTTTCTTCCAATTGATTTTCAACCTGCTGTCGGTGCTGGAGGTAGCGGCTGAGAATGCTGCGAATCTCGTCGAGTAATCCGGAGACCTGTGTCTGGGCAGCCGAGGATAACGCGATATCCTTGGCCATTTGTTGGAGGCAAAGCAAAGCGCCTTCCCATGGTTGACCCTCTTCGCGTGGTAATTGAATGTGGCGGAAGAATGTGCGAAGCATCCCTTCGGCAAAACGTGATGCTTCAACAGGTGAGAGAGTGGGGAAAATTTCAGAAGCATGGAATGGATGACCAAGGATCATGGCAGCCCCGGCTTTCATCCCTTGCTGGAGCATGTCATCAGTGGGGTTTACGTTGGACTCGGCGCAGAGGCGTTCTGCCCTGGCCAAAACCATCTCCATGGTGCTCTTGATATGCGCCATATATCCTCCAGAAGATTGTTAAATCAGAAAAAAAGAACTCGTTGGGTGGGGCGAAAGCCAAGGGTAAGGTTAGGCTTGTGTTGACTTCAATCATAGGATATACATTGTAAGCTACTGGTTCGGCAATATAAATTTTCTTGGATGGACTCTTGTGTGGGAGGAAAGAGATGCGCGTCGCCATGTATTATAGCAACCGGGATATCAGGATTGAGGAGTTGCCTCGTCCGACTATTGGTCCGGGGGAGTTATTGGTGAAAATTCACTCTAGTGGTATTTGCGGTAGTGATGTAATGGAGTGGTATCGGGCAGGTAAGACTCCTCTGGTGCTGGGCCACGAAGTCGCTGGAGAAGTGGTTGAAGCGGGGGACGGTATCACTGAATTCACGGTTGGGGAGCGGGTGGTTGCTACGCATCACGTTCCCTGTTTTCGTTGCCATCAGTGTTTGAGCGGGCACGAGACAGTGTGTGACTTGTTGCTGTCCGGCACCCGTTTTGATCCAGGTGGTTTTTGTGAGTATGTGCGGCTGGCTCCTGTGAATGTGGAACGGGGCACATGGAAAATTCCAGACTCAATGACATATGATGCCGCAACCTTTGTTGAACCGTTGGCATGTGTCCTGCGGGGGCAGCAAACGGCCAGGGTGAGAGCCGGATCGAGTGTCCTCGTTCTAGGGAGTGGCATATCTGGTTTACTGCACGTGCATCTGGCCTCGGTCCTGGGGGCGGGATTTATCGCTGCTACGGATCTGAATGAGTATCGTCTGGATGCAGCAAAGCGTTTTGGAGCCAGTACAGTCTATCGAGCGGACCAGGACGTGCCGACATTGTTCAGGCAGGATAACAAGGGGCAAGGGGCGGATGTGGTGATTGTTTGCGCCAGCGCTGAGGCGGCATATCAACAAGCTATGTCTGCAGTGGCAAGAGGAGGAGTGATTATGTTCTTTGCTCCGACTATGGCTGGCGAGACATTGTCTATTCCTGTTAACGATCTATTCTGGCGGCGGGATTTGACTATTACTACGAGTTATGCTGGTTCACCTGCCGACTGCGCTGCGGCTTTGGAGCTGATCGCCAATGGGCGGATAAGAGTAGAGGAGATGATCACCCACCGATTCGGCCTTGCTGAAACCGTAAATGGATCGGCGTTGGTGGCTGAGGGAAAAGAATCGATAAAGGTGATTATTAGGCCTCAGGAGTAAATGTTGAAAGTGTAGCAGATTATTATAGTGTTTAACGATTAGGAGGAAATGATGCCAGAAGAAGATAAGGAAGGAAAACAGTATTTTCAGGATGTGCCTGCTCAGAGTGAGGGGTTTTTTCTTAAGGGGTCCAATTCACTGGATTGGGGAATCAAGAATCGCCTGAGCCGGATTTTTAATCCCGTATCCGGGAGAACGGTCATGCTGGCGGTTGATCACGGGTATTTTCAAGGGCCAACCACCGGTCTTGAGCGTATTGATTTAAATATTGTGCCGATTGCCCCATACGCCGACACCCTGATGCTGACCAGAGGAATTTTGCGTTCGCAGATACCTCCATCCTATACCAAGGGAATCGTGTTGAGGGCCAGTGGAGGGCCGAGTATTTTAAAGGATCTCTCTAATGAGGGGCTGGCTGTTGACATGGAAGAGGCTGTTCGGCTCAATGTCTCTGCTGTTGCTGTTCAGGTTTTTATTGGCGGTGAACATGAGACTCAGTCGGTTTTGAATATGACGAGACTTGTAGATATGGGTATGCGTTATGGTATTCCAACCCTGGCTGTTACCGCTGTCGGTAAGGAGATGGTTCGTGATGCGAGATATTTCCGCTTGGCTTGCCGGATGTGCGCTGAATTGGGCGCTCATTACGTCAAGACCTATTATATCCCCAAAGGCTTTGATACCGTCACCGCCAGTTGTCCAGTTCCTATCGTGATGGCTGGAGGTAAAAAACTTCCTGAGCTGGAGGCGTTGGTAATGTGTCATAATGCAGTCCAGGAAGGAGCGGCAGGGGTGGATATGGGGCGTAACATATTTCAGTCTGAGGCGCCCAAAGCCATGATTCAGGCGGTGGCTAAGGTTGTGCATGAGGATCTTCCCCCGGCTCAGGCCTATGAGCTGTACTGCGATTTAAAAGCACAGGGATAGGAAATAAGAAGAGCCATTAAATTTCGCATGTTGAGTTGAGTAGGTTGGGTTAGCGAAGCGTAACCCAACACCCAAGGCGCCATTTACAAAAATTGAATAGATATAACGTGCTAGCGTGATAAAGAAATTGTTTTCACCAGGGGAT
This sequence comes from Desulfobulbaceae bacterium, assembly GCA_013792005.1. Taxonomy (NCBI): domain Bacteria; kingdom Pseudomonadati; phylum Thermodesulfobacteriota; class Desulfobulbia; order Desulfobulbales; family Desulfobulbaceae; species Desulfobulbaceae bacterium. The sequence goes on along the minus strand of VMSU01000232.1, from coordinate 8,516 downwards.
GATCACAGAGCCTCTACAGAAGGGGGTTATGTCGAGGGCAGATAACGAAAACGCAGTCCTGGCCGTGAAAGAGGCGGCCGACATTCTTGAGGTGGTTGGTGAGGTTGTTACCCTTAAGAAGGCTGGAGCCAATTATCTGGGATTGTGTCCATTTCATGGTGAAAAAACGCCGTCATTTACGGTCAATGCAGCGAGAGGTTTTTTTCACTGTTTTGGGTGTGGTGTGGGTGGTGACGCATTAGCTTTTGTGATGCGTTACCAAAATTTAGGGTTCTGGGATGCTGTCAAGCAACTGGCGGGAAAGTACCACATCTCTTTACCGGAAAAGGATCTTTCGCCACGGGAGCGGGAGTTTGCCAGCAAGCGAAAACTCATCTCTGAGATTAACGAACGGGCAGCGGCAATTTATCACCACCAACTCCTTACTGACCCAGGCGCCGAGTCGGCCAGGCGCTATTTGAAGAAACGCAAGATTCCTGCCGAAGTCGTAGAAAGTTTTCAACTTGGCTACGCTCCGGAATCATGGGATTTTCTGCTGAAGAAAATGGATGATGCCGGGCCGGAAGCGCTGGCAGAGGCGGGGCTTGTTGTGGCAAAGGAGTCTGGTGGCGGATTTTATGATCGCTTTCGTAACCGGGTTCTTTTTCCTATTCTTGGACCAAGTGGGCAGTACTTAGGCTTTGGCGGGCGGACACTGGGTGACGATAAGCAAGCAAAATACCTCAACTCGCCGGAAACATTGGTGTTTAACAAGGGGAGGACCCTTTTTGGTCTGTACCAGAACAAAGAGGCCATCCGTCGTTCAAAACGGGCTTTGATCGTAGAGGGAAATTTCGATCTTATTAGCTTGGTGGCTGCTGGCATTCACGATGTGGTGGCACCGCTTGGAACTGCTTTGACCTTGCAACATATTCACTCTCTCAAAGGATATGCTCAGGAGGCGGTGCTACTTTTTGACGGGGATCAGGCGGGCATTAAGGCGGCAATGCGAGCAGTGCCTCTTTTCCTTACGGAGAAGGTGGATGCCAAGGTGGTGATTCTTCCTGACGGCCATGACCCTGATACCTTCGTTAATGCCCACGGAGCTGAGGCGTTGGAACGTACCTTAGATGAAGCCTCTTCTTTGCCGGAATTTGTAGTGAACCATCTTGTTGCTACTCATGGGTTGACCCTGGCAGGCAAGGGGCGAATTATCGAGGATCTGAAACCCATCATCAAAGCCATCAGCGACCAGGACCTGCAACGCTCTCTCTTTATATCCCATTTTAGCCAAAAGCTAGGGTTGAGTCCGGAACAGTTACAAAACGTTCTTACCGGCCCAGTGACAATTCATGACCCTGGGCCGGAGGTGAAAAAGGCTACTACGTCGGTTTTGTCACCAGTCGCCTTCAGCAAGGCCGAGGAACAGTTACTCTCATTCTTGATTATCTATCCTGAGTATGCCGAATCGTTTATCGAGGCTGGACTCTTTGAGGCGCTGATCCATCCTGCGGCGATTAACATTGCTAAGTTACTGGCTGAAACGCATCAGAATTATCCTGGAAGTGGTGCTGAGCGTCTGCTTGATATCTTGGAAGGAGCGGAGCGGGCTTTTGTGTCCCGGCAACTGATTGAAGTCCCTTTTCTCCCGGACACGGAGCTTGAAGCTGAGGAAAAAATTCATTGGCTCAGGGCGAATAAGCGGAAATACAGGATGCGTGAATTGACCGCTCTTATCAATGACGCACAGCAGCATGATGATCAGGATTTGATGTTAAAGTTGCTGATCGAAAAAAATCAAATCGGAGAAAGTTGATGGCTCTAACTTTCTCCCAAGCGGTTTTTTTCCTGTGTCAAGATGATTATTTGCTTTCAAGTTCGTTTGAAATCGTATATCTATCTCATATTTTGTATTTGTTATCAAACTCCACACGAGTTCATAAACTACCCTTAGGCGAGATGATACCGGTAATATCGAAGAATCTATGACTAAGAAAAAAGCCAAACTTTCAGACTCGCAAGAGTCTATGGATATCGATGATCCGGTGGTGAAAGAAACCGACGGAGATGATGATTTCCTTAGTGCCTTTGATGACGACGATAATCACTCTGATCTTGATGATGAGGTTTTAGAGTTTTCTTCACGTCGCAAGGGGCACCGGACTATGGACGATGGCGATTTGGAGATCTCTTTTTCGGACGAGTCGTCGCTCGATGATTTCTCCCCTGACACCCATGATCCGGTTAAGACCTATCTCCGGGAAATGGGGGCAGTTCCCCTCCTTTCCACGGCAGAAGAGACCGAGATAGCCATCAAGATTGAGCGTGGTGAAAAGCAGATACAGAGTACCCTACTTTCGCTGCCGACTGCAATGCCAGTAATGCTTTCTATCGCTACGGACTTGCGACAAGGGACCTTGATGATCAATGATGTCTTAAGGAATGTGGACGAGAGCGATCTTGCCGCCATGAGACAGGCAAAAGATGATTTCCTGTGGAGGGTTGGAGAGGCAGAACGGCATCATCGGGAACGACAGGCCTTGCAGGAAGATTTCATGGGGCTGGAACTTCAGGACGAGGCGGCAGTGAAGTTGATGGTGCGGATGGAGCGAAGCAGTCACGCCATTGCCACTCTGTTTGACGAATTCCGTTTGCAGCAAAAGATTATCGATGAGATGGGCGGGGTGATCAAGACCCTTGCCGATCAGATGACCATGGCGTCTAAGGCTATCGTTGCAGGCACCTCAAAACATGCAGCTAATTTCTTGAAAGACTTGGAAGAATCATCCTGCCTTGATCAGGATGCGGTTGGACAGGCCTTGCTGGCGATCAAACAGGGGGAAAATTTCTCCCGTGAGGCTAAGAATAAATTGATTCAGGCGAATCTGCGTCTGGTGGTTAGTGTTGCCAAGAAATATGCCAACAGAGGTTTACAGCTGCTCGACCTGATCCAAGAGGGCAATGTTGGTTTGATGCGTGCGGCGGATAAATTTGAATACCGGCGCGGTTACAAGTTTAGCACCTATGCTACATGGTGGATAAGGCAGGCAATTAACCGAGCGTTAGCAGATCAGGGACGGACAATTCGGATTCCGGTGCATATGATTGATCACATCAACCGGTTGACCAGACACAATAAGGAGTTTGTCCGTCAGCATGGGCGGGAGCCGACCCCGGAGGAGGTGGCAGATGAGAGTGGTATCGAAGTTGATAAGATCAAAGCCATGCTCAAGATTGCTAAAGATCCAATCTCATTGGACTCTCCCGTTGGCGATGGAGAAGATTCATTTCTAGGTGATTTTATCGAGGATGGCTCCATGGTCTCACCTGATGAGGCGACGGTTAGAAGTAATTTGCGTCATACGCTCAATAATGTCCTTTCGTCACTGTCTCCTAGAGAGGAGGCGGTGCTCAGGTTACGCTACGGTATTGACACCGCAGTTGACTTGACCTTGGAGGAGGTGGGGAGGAATTTTGCTGTTACTCGTGAGCGTATTCGCCAAATCGAAGCCAAGGCCATAAAAAAACTCAAGCATCCTACCCGGCGGAATCGATTGGCCAGTTTTATCGTTGACTGATCTTTCCGCAAGCCCCTTCCGAGCGTGCCACTTTTGCTTTTGAAAATGGTTGACACGCATCGTCGTCTACCTATACACTTTTGGTTTTATCCCCCCTGTAGAGTTTCTCTTGGGATTTAGCATGGCCCGTAGCCGTTGACTTCACGTGGTTGGTTTGTGGTTGATGGTTCCCTTCACGATTGACCACGATCCTTTCAACCGTAGTAAACCGGTAACTGGTAAACGTCAAAATGAGCGGTAAATTTATGGCTGATACTCGACGTGATTGGCTTACCCTGCATCTTGTTCCAGGGCTCGGCGCTACCGGATTTCGCAGGTTGGTGGAAACGTTCGGCTCGGCCTCCTCTGTCTTCAAGGTCAGTCAAAAAGACCTCTTGCAGGTCCCTGGACTGCGAGCAGATGCCATTGCTGCCATTGTCAATCACCCGCCCTACCAGGAGGCCGATGTTGAGCTGAAACAGGCCGATCGGTTAGGGGTCGCGTTGTTGAGTTTTGGGGAACCTGACTACCCTGCCCTGCTGGCTAATATTTATAAGCCCCCAATGGTCCTTTATGTAAAAGGAGATCCAGGGGTGCTCAAGCAGGAAGGATTGGCGGTGGTAGGATCGAGGGCTGCGACTTCATACGGACTTAAAATTGCCCGTGAATTGAGTGGAAAACTTGCAGCGAAGGGCTTGGTGATTTTTAGTGGTTTGGCCTTGGGCATTGATACGGCTGCCCATGCTGGCACATTGGCGGTTGGCGGCAGGACTGTCGCGGTGTTAGGGTGCGGCCTGGATGTGTGTTATCCGGCAAGTAATTGGCGCTTAGCCGAACAGATTATTGAAACCGGCGGGGCCTTGGTCAGTGAGTATCGCCTGGGGACCAAGCCTGACGCCTTTCGTTTTCCCGAGCGGAACCGCATTATCAGCGGCTTGGGGCGAGGCGTCTTGGTCGTGGAGGCCGCACAACGTTCGGGCTCTTTGATTACGGCACGTCTTGCCTTGGAAGAGGGACGCGAGGTCTTTGCTATCCCAGGGCGAGTTGACTCGACCAAGAGTGCCGGCGCTCACCGTCTGCTTCAGGAAGGGGCGAAATTGGTGGGTGGAATTGATGATATTCTCGACGAGATGGGGTGGCTGACGGCAGGATCAGCCTGTGAAATGGCAACGTCCAGCAAGCTGGCGCCGGCAGAGCCGATTGGTCAGGATGAGGCGCAGGTTTTAGCAGTATTAGAAGTATACCCGAAACATATTGATTCGATCATTGCCCAGGCAAAGCTTACGGCTGCCAAAGTCAATGAAGTTCTGTTGCGACTTGAGTTGAATGGTTTGATAGAGTCCCTGCCCGGACAGCAGTACCGGGCGATAACGTAGACTGGATTATAAAAGAACGGAACTACCCAATTTGACGGTGATCAGTTACCGGTTTACGGTTAACAGACTCACAGATTTAGAAGAAATCACTCACCGTTAACTGATAACCGTAAACCGATAACCTGAGCAGTTACGAAGGAACAAGCATGGCAAAAGCGTTAGTGATTGTAGAGTCACCGGCCAAATCGAGGACTCTGCAACGATATTTAGGAAAAGAATTTGATGTTAAGGCCTCGGTTGGCCATGTCGTGGATCTCCCGGTGAAGACTTTGGGAGTCGATATTGAGCATGACTTTGCTCCACAGTACGAGACGATTCGGGGTAAGGGCAAGATTCTCGCGGAATTGAGTAAGGCAGCTCAGCAGGTCGATATTGTCTATCTTGCCCCTGACCCTGACCGTGAAGGTGAGGCCATTGCTCATCACATAGCAGAGGTCCTGAAATCGGCCAAGAAGCCGATATATCGCGTTCTCTTCCATGAGCTGACCAAGAAAGCCATCCTTGCCGCAATCGGTGAGGCGACATCCATCAATCATCGCCTGTTCGAGGCCCAACAGACCAGGCGTATCCTTGATCGTCTGGTGGGCTATCAAATCTCTCCCCTGCTCTGGGATAAGGTGCGGAGGGGGTTGAGCGCTGGCCGGGTGCAATCTGTTGCTGTGCGGATGATCTGCGAACGAGATGAGGAGATCGCCGTTTTCATTCCAGAGGAGTATTGGACCTTAGACGCGACTTTGTTGGGGGCTCTGCCGCCGGAAATTACTGCCCGCCTTGATCAAATTAACGGTCAAAAGGCTATAGTGCCAGATAAGGACACTGCTGAGCAGATCAAGGCTGATCTGGAAAGCGCTAGATTTGTGGTTGATCGTGTTGAAAAGAAACAAAAGAAGCGTAATTCGGCACCCCCCTTTATTACTAGTTCGCTGCAGATTGAGGCCAACCGAAAGCTTGGTTTTTCGGCCAAAAAGACCATGTCACAGGCGCAACGTCTCTATGAGGGTATTGAGGTTGGCGTCGACGGGCCTACCGGCTTGATTACCTATATGCGTACTGATTCTATCAGGATTAACGATGACGCGTTGGCTGAACTACGGGATTTTATCGGCCAAACGTATGGGAAACCTTACGTCCCTGCCCGTCCTAATATCTTTAAGACAAAAAAGTCGGCCCAGGATGCCCATGAGGCGATTCGACCTACCGACGTGAGTAAGACCCCGGAGCTGATGGCGGCCTATTTGGATCGTGATATGCTCAAGCTCTATACCTTGATTTGGAAGCGGTTTGTTGCCAGTCAGATGGCTGCTGCAATTTATGATCAAACTTCCATCCTGATAGCTGCTGACCAATACCGGCTTAAAACTGTGGGGTCGATCATTCGCTTCATGGGCTTCATGTCTCTCTATGTTGAAGCTGCTGGTGACGATGCCAGAGATGGTGAAGAGAAGGACACGCTCTTGCCAAATCTTGAAGAGGGGGCGGTACTCACCTGTAAAGGCATTGCCGATGCCCAACACTTTACTCAACCTCCCCCTCGCTATACAGAGGCTTCACTCGTTAAGGCCTTGGAGGAAAATGGAGTCGGTCGTCCAAGCACCTATGCCTCCATCCTGTCAACGATCCAGGAAAAAGAGTATGCCCTGCTTGAGCAACGTAAATTTTACCCCACCGATCTTGGTAAACTGATCAACGGACTTCTTCTTAAACACTTTCCTACCATCATGGATATTGAGTTCACAGCGTCCATGGAACAGCAGCTTGATCAGGTTGAGGAGGGTAAGGTTGAGTGGTTGACCATTCTCCGTGATTTCTATGGGCCTTTTAAGGAGGCATTGGCTGCGGCCAAGGAAGAGATGGCATCGGTCAAGCGGGCGATTACGCCCACTGACATCCCTTGCTCCGTTTGTAACGGGACTATGGTTATCCGCTGGGGGAAAAATGGTGAATTCTTAGCGTGTGAAACGTATCCTGCCTGTAAAAACACGCAAGATTTCATCCGGGGTGCAGATGGTATTATCAAACCCGTGGAACGGGACCTGGCCCAGGAGAGTGGTGAGGCCTGCGAAAAGTGTGGAAAACCGATGGTCTATAAACAGGGGAAATTTGGTCGTTTTCTGGCCTGCTCAGGGTATCCGGACTGTCATCATATCAAGGCTGAAAACACTGGGGTTTCTTGCCCCGAGGACGGGTGCAAGGGTTCACTGGTCAAGAAGGTGTCTAAGCGAGGAAAGATTTTTTACGCCTGCGATCAATACCCGAAATGTAGCCTTGCTATGTGGGATAGGCCGGTTTCTACACCCTGTCCTCAGTGCGAGTCGAAGTTTTTGGTGGAGAAGAGCAGCAAGAAGACAGGCGCTCGGTTGCAATGCCTTAACAAGGAGTGTGGGTACGTCAAAAGCCTGGATGAGGAGAAATAGAATGGTTGGCGGGGTAGTTGCGGAAGCAGTCGCCAGTGCTTAGCATAATGGCACAGACAATAGATTGTAAGGAGGGAGCCATGATTTCAGGAATTCATTCAGGACTGTCAGCTCTAAATGCCATTCAGACCAAGACCCAGGTAACAGCCAACAATGTCTCCAATGTTAATACTGATGGCTTCAAGAAGTCCCGGGCGACATTAGTTGAGGCTTCCCCGCAAGCCGCAGGGGTAACGATCCAGATTGAACAAATGGCCACACCGGGTCCTATGCTCTATGAGTCAACCGAAAAGGATGACAGCCTGGTAGAAAAGTCAAATGTTGAATTGACCGAAGAGCTACCGCGAATGCTGATCGATCGGCGAGCCTATCAAGCAAACATCAAGTCGATTCAGGCTCAGGATGAGATGCTGGGTAGTTTGCTTGATATCAAAAGTTGATGGGCGTTGGGTTTCTTACACAACAAGTGCTACCTCTTATTTCCGCATCATGATTCGGCCACCGACGATGGTTATTATGGCCGACCCCTTGAATTGCCAGCCGAGAAACGGTGAATTTTTACTCTTTGATACAATCGTTTCCTTGGTGTAGGTAAATTCCCGTTCTGGATCAATGATGGTCACATCGGCGGGCATTCCGTTGGCCAAAGATCCTCCAGGCACACCTAATATTTTTGCTGGATTGACGGACATCAGTTCAACCAACCGTCCAACTGATAATATTCCTTTATGGACCAGGCGCAGGGCGAGAGGTAGCGATGTCTCCAAGCCGATAATGCCATTGGCGGCCTGATCAAATTCTACTTCTTTTTCCATTTCGCTGTGCGGAGCGTGGTCCGAGGCAATGGCATCAATGGCGCCGTCTTGGAGTCCGGCGATGATTGCGTCGACATCGGCTTGGGTCCGAAGGGGAGGATTCATCTTGGCGAAGGTGTCATATAGACCGATGGCCTCTTCGGTGAGAGTGAAGTAATGGGGGGCTGTCTCAGCGGTTACGTGGCAGCCTTGAGCCTTGGCCCTCCTGATTAAGCTGACGGACTCTTTGGTGCTGATATGGGCCAAGTGGATGCGGTGACCGGTAAGCTTTGCCAAGGCAAGGTCTCGGTAGACCATAATCTCTTCGGCTGCGCAGGGGATACCTCTGAGCCCAAGGCGGGTTGAAATGGCGCCTTCATTCATGGCCCCATTGTT